>DASSBT010000028.1:0-24578 GCA_035698465.1 Agromyces sp.
TGCAAAGCCGTATACACGGGTTCGAATCCCGTATCCACCTCCAAGCCGAGAGCTGTTCTCGACTTGGGCGATTGGCGCAGCGGTAGCGCGCTTCCCTGACACGGAAGAGGTCACTGGTTCGATCCCAGTATCGCCCACCACAGAAGCCCCCGGTTCGCCGGGGGTTTCGTCGTCTCCGGCAGTTGTCTCGTGTCCAGTCGGAGCCGGTCGGAGCCGGTCAGAGCCAGCGGCGGCGCTTGAACATGAAGTAGATCACCAGGTCGACGACGACGATCGTGATGCCGATCACCAGCCAGCCGAACTCCCATTGCACGAGCGGGATGTTCTTGAAGTTCATGCCGTAGAGGCCGGCGATGAGAGTCGGCAGGGCGAGCAGGGCCGCGAACGCCGAGATGGTGCGCATGTCCTTGTTCTGGCGGGCGGCGACGTTGTTCTCATGGCTCGCGAGGATCGCGTCCAGCGCCGTGCTCTGGTTGTTGATCAGCGCCGCGGTGCCGGCTGCATTGTCGAGCAGGTCGTGCAGGTACGGCACGATCTTCTCGTTCCCGACCGCCATCGCCTCGAGATGGTCGCTGCTCTCGCGAAGCGACGCGGCGATGCTCGAAACGGCGCGATCGATGCGACCGATGTTCTTCCGAATGCGATAGATGCGACGGTGGTCTTCTGTCGTGCTCTCGGTGAAGACCTGCTCCTCGAGTTCCTCGAGCGCGTCTTCGACATCGGCCGCTGCCTCGGCGTACCCGTCGACCACCTCGTCCATGATCACGTAGGCGGCCGCCATCGGACCGCTCCGCAGGTCTTCGGACGCGTTCTCGAGCAGGTCGCGCAGGTCCGTCAACTCGCCGCCCTCGGCTCGTTGCACCGTGAGTAGCCAGCCCTCGCCGACGTACAGGTAGGTCTGGCCGAGGACGAGGTCCTTCGTCTCTGTGTCGCGGAGCACACTCCAGAGCACGACGAACAGGTGGTCGGCGAACTTCTGCACCTTCGGTTGCTGCCGGCCGGCGAGTACCTCGGCCGCGGCGATCGGGTGGATGCCGAGCGTACTGCGGGCTTCATCGAGGGTCGATTCCGTCGGATCGACGAGGTGGAGCCAGACGAAGCCTTCGCCTCGCTTCATCTTCGCGGCGGTTTCGGGGATGTCTGCGAGGTCGGCGCCGTCGAGTGGCCGCGCGGTGCGACGGAAGACGGTCAACTGCAGCTGATCATGCTCCCTATCCTGCTCCTGCTCCTCCTGTGCATCCGCATGGCGGGCAGGATCGGATTGCACGGCGTCGGCGAACGTCATGGTGGGACCTCCGCATGTTGTTCTACGCCGTGGCGCGAAGAACGGCGACCCCTTGACATCCGCCCCGGGTCAGCCGACCGGCAGCGGATCGAAGACGAGTGGCGGGTGGCTGATCCGCGTGCTGAACCACGACCAGTTCTCGCCTGAGGTCTGCTCGATCGACGTCCAGGTGTCCTGCCCGGGCTGCACGTTGCGCAGGATGATCGTGATCACGCGCCGTCCGCTGAATCGGATCGAGCCGGGCGCGTCGACCGTGCCGCTGCCTGCGTACCCGCTCGGTGTGAAGCCGCACCTCGTGTACGCCTCCACCGCGAACGTGAAGACGTACGAGCCGACGCCCGTCGCACCGTACGCGCCGGGGTTGAAGTGCACCGCGACCGCGGGATTCCGGTTCGGTGACTCGCGGCGATCGAAGCCGGCATACGGCTCGCCCGCGTCCGTCTGCACGATCGTCGGACGAATGAGCGTGAGGTTCGTGCGCCCCTTGCCGACGGTCTTGGTGGGGGAGAGCACCTCGATCGGCGCCCAGAAGATCGGTCCCAGCCCGAGCTCGCCGGCTCGGCGTTTGGCGACCCAGTCCTCAGCGGTGAGGTCGCTCTCGAATTCTTCGAACCTGATGGCCTCGGCAACGTCGTCGCGTTCGCCGTCGTCGGCTTCTGCACTGAACATGAGTGAAACTCTAGAACGCGGATGCCGCGGCGTCATCAGTGCGCGCACCGATGGGCGAAGCCGCGGGGCGGGTGGGCGATCGCACTACAGTTGAAGGGTTCGTTTCGACTCAGAGGAAAGTGGATCACAGTGGCCGACGGCTTCGAGCTCTTCACCGATCGATCCGTTGTCGCGATGCGCGTCAACGGCGAGCTCAAGGACCTCGCCACGACGGTGACGGGCGCCGACGTGGTCGAGCCGGTCGCGATCGATTCGCCCGATGGCCTCGCCATCCTCCGGCACTCGACCGCGCACGTGCTCGCGCAGGCCGTTCAGTCCGTGAATCCCGAGGCGAGGCTCGGCATCGGCCCTCCGGTCACCGACGGCTTCTACTACGACTTCGACGTCGCCGAGGCGTTCACCCCCGAAGACCTCAAGGCGCTCGACAAAGAGATGTCACGCATCATCCGGTCGGGCCAGCGCTTCATGCGTCGCGTCGTGACCGACGACGAGGCGCGAGCCGAGCTCGCGGACGAGCCCTACAAGCTCGAGCTGATCGGGTTGAAGGGGGCTGCCGGTCACGGCGAGTCGAGCGGAGACGATCACGAGTCGGTCGAAGTCGGTGCGGGCGAGCTGACGATCTACGACAACGTCGACCCGAAGACCGGCGAGACCGTCTGGAAAGACCTCTGCCGCGGGCCGCACCTGCCGAACACCCGAATGATCGGCAACGGCTGGGCGTTGACCCGCCTCGCGGCGGCGTACTGGCGCGGCTCCGAGAAGAATCCGCAGTTGCAGCGCATCTACGGAACGGCGTGGGCGACGAAAGACGAGCTTCGTGCCTACCAGCACCGCCTCGAGGAAGCGGCCAAGCGCGATCATCGCAAGCTCGGGCGCGACCTCGACCTGTTCAGCTTCCCCGATGAGATCGGATCGGGGCTCTCGGTGTGGCATCCGCGTGGCGGGGTCGTGCGCATGGAGATGGAACAGCACGCTCGCCGTCGCCACGTCGCCGACGGCTACACGTACGTGTACACCCCGCACATCTCGAAGGAAGACCTCTTCCTGCAGTCGAACCACCTCGTCACCTACAAGGAGGGCATGTTCCCGCCCATCAGGATGGACGAGGAGCGCGACGCAGCGGGCAACATCACCAAGCACGGCCAGGACTACTACCTGAAGCCGATGAACTGCCCGATGCACATCCTGATCTACAAGGAGCGCGGGCGAAGCTACCGCGACCTGCCGATGCGGCTCGCCGAGAACGGCACGGTGTACCGGAACGAGCTCTCGGGCGCCCTCCACGGGCTCACACGGGTGCGCGGATTCACGCAGGACGACTCGCACCTCTTCGTGACCCCCGAACAGCTCGAGGAGGAGACGACCAAGGTGATGGCGTTCGTCATCTCGATGCTGCGCGACTTCGGTCTCGACGACTTCGAGCTCGAGCTGTCGATGCGCGATGACGAGAACGACAAGTGGATCGGTTCGGAGGAGTTCTGGGAGTACTCCACGAACGCACTCCGCAACGTCGCCCGCGCGAGCGGGCTCAAGCTCACCGAGATGCCCGGCGAGGCCGCGTTCTACGGCCCGAAGATCGACCTGAAGACGCGCGATGCGATCGGTCGCACGTGGCAGCTCTCGACCGTGCAGGTCGATCCGAACCTGCCTGAGCGCTTCGATCTCGAGTTCACCGATCGCGACGGGCAGCGCAAGCGCCCCATCATGATCCACCGCGCCCTGTTCGGGTCGATCGAGCGCTTCTTCGCAATCCTTCTCGAGCACTACGCCGGCGCGTTCCCGGTGTGGCTCGCGCCCGTGCAGGTCGTCGGCATCCCCGTCGCCGACGAGTACGCGCCCTACCTCGGAGCGATCATCGAGCGACTGACGGGTGCGGGCGTGCGAGCAGAACTCGACGTGAGCGACGACCGCATGCAGAAGAAGATCCGCACGCACACCCAGCAGAAGGTGCCGTTCCAGCTCATCGCGGGTGAGAACGACCGGGCAGCCGAGACCGTGAGCTTCCGGTTCCGAGACGGCAGCCAGGAGAACGGTGTGCCGATCGACGACGCCATCCGCCGCATCCGCGCCGCGATCGACGAGCGCCGCCAGGTGATGACGAAGGACGAGCTCTGAATGGTCGAGTACGGGCCCGATGAGTTCCAGGGCGTGCCGACGGATGCCGCGGCCGACCTGGCCGGCGTACCCGACGCGTTCCAGCGGCTGTGGACGCCGCATCGGCTCGTCTACATCCAGCACGGCCAGCAGCCCGACGAGCATGCCTGCCCGTTCTGCCGCGCCCCCGAGATGAGCGACGAGCAATCGCTCATCGTCGCGCGCGGCAGGCACGCCTACGTGCTGCTCAACCTGTATCCGTACAACAGCGGGCACCTGCTCGTGTGCCCGTACCGACACGTCGCCACCTACGACGAGGCGACGCCCGATGAGGTCGCCGAGATCGGGGAGCTGACGCAGACGGCGATGCGGGTCGTGAAGCAGGTCTCGAGGTGCGATGGCTTCAACATCGGCATGAACCAGGGCCGCATCGCCGGCGCCGGCATCGCCGAGCACCTGCACCAGCACATCGTGCCGAGGTGGGCCCTCGATTCGAACTTCTTCCCGATCATCGCCGGGACGAAGGCCCTGCCCCGCCTGCTCGGCGAGGTGCGACAGGAGATCGCCGAGGCCTGGCCCACGCCGGTCGAGTAGCGACGAAGGAGCGTATCGAGACCCCCCTCGCGATCTCGATACGCTCGCTGGCGCTCGCTACTCGATCAACAGGGGGTCGGCACACCCGGCGCTCGCTACTCGATCAACAGGGGGTCAGCGCACCCGGCGCACGGTGAACTGCATCCGCGGGTGCGCGTACGCCTCCTGCGACTCGACGAGCTGCAGCTCGCGCTCGCCCGACTCCACGGTGTTCGCGAGCAGGTCGAAGACGCTCGACGTGGTGCGCGCCAGCGCGTCGGCCGCATCGCCGGTGCGCCGGTAGTGCGCGGTGAACAGGGCCGCAGTGACATCCCCTGAGCCGTTCGCCTTCATCGGCAGGAGCGGGGTCTGCACGATCCACGCACCGGCGTCGTCGACGGCGAGCATCTCGATCGTGCCGTCCTCGCGGTCGGGCCGCTCGACACTCGTGACGAGCACGGTTCGTGGACCCGTCGAGCGAACGAGGTCTGCCGAGGCGAGCGTCGACTCGAGCGTGTCGGGCTCCGTGCCGGTGAGGAAGCCCAACTCGAACTGGTTGGGCGTGATGACGTCGGCGGCCGGCACGACTCGGTCGCGCAGCAGGACCGGGATGGCCGGAGCCACGAAGCACCCCGACTTGGCATTGCCCATGACCGGGTCGCAGGCGTAGATGGCATCGGGGTTGGCGCGCTTGACCCGCTCGACCGCATCGAGGATGACGTCGGCGATGCCATCGCCGCCCTGATAGCCCGAGAGCACCACGTCGACCTGCGGGAACGCGCCACGCTCCTCGATGCCCGCGATGACCGCTCGCACGTCGTCGGGGCTGATCATCGGTCCGCGCCACGCGCCGTACCCCGTGTGGTTCGAGAAGTTGACCGTGTAGACCGGCAACACTTCGACGCCGATGCGCTGGAGGGGAAAGACTGCGGCGGAATTGCCGACATGGCCGTAGGCGACGGCGGACTGGATCGAGAGGACCTTCACCTCTCGATCATTCCACCTCGACTGAGGCGAGGCGTCCGCCTGCGGCTCGCACGGCGGCGGCGATGTCGGCGGCGAGCCGATCGGCGTCGGCGTCGGCGAGGTCGTGCACGGTGAGCCGCAGCCGTCGGCTCGCGGTGGGCGCGTCGGCGAGAACGAACTCGTCGCCGGCGCGCACGAGCCAGCCGCGTCGCATGAGCTGCTCCGACACATCGCGCGCCGGCACCGGCAACGGGATCCACAGGTTGAGCCCGTCGCCGGCTGAGGCGGGCACGCCGAGCGCGGTGAGCCGGGCGGCGAACGCGTCGTTGCGCGCGGCGTAGCGCGCGCCCGCCTCAGTGATGCGCGTGGTGACCTCGGAGTCGGTCACGAGGGCGAGCGTGAGCCGCTGCAGGAGGTGGCTCACCCAGGTGGTGCCGGGCGTGAGCCGCATCGCGAGCCGCTCGGCGGTCTCGGGATCGGATGCCGTGACCGCGAGGCACATGTCGGGCCCGAGGAACTTCGACACCGAGCGCACGAGCGCGAACCGCCGGTGGTCGGGGCCGATGAGGGAGCGGAACGGGCGGCGCGAGAGCATCGAGAAGTGGTCGTCCTCGATGACCAGGACGTACGGATGTGCCTGCAGCACCGCGCGCAGTTCCTCGGCGCGGCGCTCGGAGAGGCTCGCCCCGGTCGGATTCTGCGCCCGCGGCGTGCAGACGACGGCCCGCACGCCCTGCTCGAGCGCCGAGCGCAGCCCCTCGACGGTCATGCCCTCGTCGTCGACCGGGACGGCAACCGGGCGATACCCGCCGACGCGCACCGTGTGGATGCTCGTCAGGAAGCACGGATCCTCGAGTGCCACCGCGTCGTCGCGCACGAGTGCCTGCGCGAGCAGTCGTTCCACCGCGTCGGCCGCACCGCTCGTGATCGTGAGCCGCAGGTCGGTCGGCGCGAGGTCGGCACGCATCCACCCCCGCGCCCATCGCTCGAGACCCGGGTCGATGACCGGCTCGCCGTAGAGCACCGTGCGGCCGGCCATGCCTGCGAGCGCCCTCGACGGGTCGGGGATCAGGGCGGGATCGGGATTCCCGGTGGCGACGTCGCGCAGCACGTTGTCGGCGGCGAAGCCCTCTTGCGCGACGGCCGAACGGCCGGTGACATGCGTGCCGCCGCGGCCACGGGTGACGACCATGCCCGTCGCGGTGAGCTGCCGGTACGCCGCGACGGCGGTGTTGCGGTTCACGCCGAGGTCGTCTGCGAGATTGCGTACCGGTGGCAGGGGGTCGCCCGGCTGCAGGTCGCCGCGCTCGATGAGCGCGCGCACGCTCGCGGCGATGTCCGCGGCCGATCGGCCGGAGATCTCGAGGGTCATATCACCATCCAGGGTCCCGTGGAGCATCGTTCCCGTCCATGCTATCTTTTGGCCTAGGCCAAGCCGTCACCGTGTGTGATAAATCGCGCGAGTTCGCGCCATCCGTCGAAGGGAACCCCAGATGAGCACTGCCCAGACCGGCTCCAGCCGCGTGAAGCGCGGCCTCGCCGAGATGCTGAAGGGCGGCGTCATCATGGACGTCGTCACCGCCGAGCAGGCGCGCATCGCCGAAGACGCCGGCGCCGTCGCAGTCATGGCGCTCGAGCGCGTGCCCGCCGACATCCGGGCGCAGGGCGGCGTGGCCCGCATGAGCGATCCCGATCTCATCGAGGCGATCATCGCCGAGGTGTCGATCCCCGTCATGGCGAAGGCCCGCATCGGGCACTTCGTCGAGGCGCAGGTGCTGCAGGCGCTCGACGTCGACTACATCGACGAGTCCGAGGTGCTCTCGCCCGCCGACTACGTGAACCACATCGACAAGTGGGCGTTCAACACGCCGTTCGTCTGCGGCGCCACGAACCTGGGCGAAGCGCTGCGCCGCATCAATGAGGGTGCGGCGATGATCCGCTCGAAGGGCGAGGCCGGCACGGGCGACGTCTCAGAGGCGACGAAGCACATCCGCAAGATCACCTCCGAGATCAATCAGCTGAAGTCGATGACCCGCGACGAGCTGTACGTCGCCGCGAAGGAGCTGCAGGCGCCGTACGAGCTGGTGCTCGAGGTCGCCGAGACCGGCAAGCTCCCGGTCGTGCTCTTCGTGGCCGGCGGCGTCGCGACCCCCGCGGACGCCGCGATGATGATGCAGCTCGGCGCCGACGGCGTGTTCGTGGGCTCGGGCATCTTCAAGTCGGGCAACCCCGAGGCCCGTGCCGCTGCGGTCGTGAAGGCGACGACGTTCTACGACGACGCATCGGTGATCGCCGAGGTGTCGCGTGGCCTCGGCGAGGCGATGGTCGGCATCAACGTCGGCGACCTCGCGGCCCCGCACCGCCTCGCCGAGCGCGGCTGGTGACGACGAACCTCCGCAGCGAATCGATCGGGCTCGACGCCGCGGCATCCGCGGGTCCGCGCGTCGGGGTGCTCGCGCTCCAGGGCGACTTCCGCGAGCATGCGCATGTGCTCGGGCGGCTCGGTGCGCAGGTGACGCTCGTGCGCAGGGCCGAGGAGCTCGGTGCGGTCGACGGCCTCGTCATCCCGGGCGGCGAATCGACCGTGATGGACAAGCTCTCGCGAACCTTCGGCGTCGCCGAGCCGCTGAAGGCGGCGATTGCGGGCGGATTGCCCGTCTACGGCACCTGCGCCGGACTCATCATGCTCGCCGACACGGTGCTCGACGCGATCGACGGCCAACAGAGTCTCGGTGGGCTCGACGTCGTGGTGCGGCGCAACGCGTTCGGATCCCAGAACCAGTCGTTCGAGACCGATCTCGACATCCCGGCCCTCGGCGAGACGCCGGTGCGCGCAGTGTTCATCCGCGGACCGGTCATCGAGTCCGTCGGACCTGCGGCGACACCCCTCGCCTCCCTTGCCGACGGCCGCGTCGTCGCCGTCGAGCAGGGCAACCTCCTCGGCACGAGCTTCCACCCAGAGATCACGGGGGAGTACCGCTTCCACGAGTACTTCCTCGGCATGGTTCGCGCGGCCTGAGGCCGGCAGATTCGGTGTTCCCGCTGATGGCGGATGTCGCGGGCAGCGAGTATATTTCGCTCCGTCCGTTGTCCATTCGATGCGCCGGCGACGGTGACCCCTACGCACGTGATGCGGCGCGGAACAGGGGTCCGACATGGTCACGAAACTTCCCAGCGACTCCGGTCCGTTGCCTCCCGGGCAGCAACCGGGTTGCGACACATCCGACCTGATCCAGGTGCACCGCATCTTCCGCTGGCTCTACAGCGAACTCCCGCGGCTCATACGCGACGTCGACGACGGTGACGTCGGTCGGGCATCCCTCGTTGCCGACTACGCGCATATGGACTTCTGGGCCCTGCACCTGCATCACGAGACCGAGGACCTGGTGCTTTGGGACCGGCTCGCCGAACGCTCGCCCGGCTGCGCGGCGCACGTCGACCAGATGAAGGCCCAGCACGCGCAGGTCGCAGCTGAGCTCGCCGAGGTCGAGCCGCTGCTCGACCCGTGGCGCGAGCATGCGGATGCCGCGGCCCGAGATCGGCTGGCGTCCGGCGTCGAGCATCTGCGGGACACGCTGTTCGGCCACCTCGCGCCGGAGGAGGAGCACATCCTGCCGGTCGCTGAAGCGGTGCTGACCCAGCCGGAGTGGGACGAGATGGGCGAGCACGCCGACGCCGTCATCCAGAAGTCGCGCAAGGAGTTGCCGCGCGATGCCATGGCGGTGCAGCTCGGGCTGATGCTCGCGACCGTGCCGGCCGACGAGCGCCCCGCATGGATGAAGGCGAACCTCCCCGCCCCGGTGCGGCTGCTCTATTCGCTGCTCCTGAAGCGGAGATACGAGAACGCCATGAACGAGTTGTACGAGGGCCGGCCCGTTCCGCCCATCGCGTGACGGCGGTCCGTCGTACGCTCGGCTGATGGACCAGTACATCGCCCTGCTGCGTGGCGTGAACGTCGGGGGCATCACCGTGAAATCGGCCGAGCTGCGTCAGCTCTTCGAGAGCCTCGGCTTCGAAGGCGTGCGCACCGTGCTCGCGAGCGGCAACGTGGTCTTCGCGACGGCGGGGAGGGAATCCCGTGCCGCGCTGAAACGGCGAATCGAGGAGGCGCTGCGCGACCGCTTCGGGTATGACGCGTGGATCGTCCTCGTGTCGCGCTCCGAGTTGGAGCGGGCCGTCGATGGGTTTCCCTTCGATGCCGACGACGCCGCGCGCCAGCCGTGGGTGATCTTCGCGGCTGAGTCCGCCATCGTCGACGAGGTCATGGAATTCGCGGGTCACGCAGATCCCCAGGTCGATCCGCTCGCACGGGGCGACGGCGTCATCTACTGGAACCCGGTGAAAGGCACGACCGTCGACACGCCGTTCTCGAAGCTGCTCGCCAAGCCGAAGTTCAAACCGGTCACCACGAACCGCAACCTCAGGACGTTGCTGAAGATCCTCGGCTGAGACGGCATATCAGGGAAGACCCCGACCCCGGGGCGGGTTCTCACGGGTGCGGCGAGACGCGACATCCGCTTCGCTGGCACACCATGACCAACCGACTTCCCAGCACCGGCGCGCCCACATCCGGCACAGCGCCCGCCACGACCTGCCGCAGCGACGAGATCGTGCTCATCCACCGTCTCTTCCGCCGCCTGTACGGCGAGGCGCCTGGGCTCGTGCGCAACGTCGCGCCCGGCGACGCGAAGCGGGTCGCGATCCTCGTCGACCACCTGCACGGCCTCGTGGCGCTCCTGCACACCCACCACCACGCGGAAGACGAGTTCTTCTGGGACCGGATGACCGAGCGGGCGCCGGCGTGCGGCCTGCACGTGGCGGTCATGCGGCGGCAGCACCAGGCCGTGTCCGACCAGCTCGACGAGATCGAGGTGCTTGTGGACGAATGGGCGTCCCAAGCAGATGCTGCGAGTGCCGCGAAGCTCGCCGACGCCCTGGGCGCCGTCGACCGCACCCTCGCCGAGCACCTCGCCGACGAGGAGCGCGACGCGCTCCCCGTGCTCGACGCCGTCCTGTCGGGCGCCGAGTGGGACGCGATCTTCGAACACGCCCAGCACGAGAAGCCACCGCTGCCGCTGTTCCTGCTGCTGGGGTTGCTGATGGAGGCCGTCCCTCAGAAGGACCGAGCCGCGTGGATGGCGCGCGAGCTTCCCGCGCCCATGCGCTTGGCGTACCGCCTGATGGGTCGTCGCCTGTACGAGCATGGGATGCGCCGGCTCCATCCCGAGTGGCGGCCGTCGTCGGAGACCTCCTGACGCATCGCGTTCTCGGCACAGACGTGCCCCGTCGACCCGGTGGCAGGCGACGCCGGGCGAACCGACGCGGCATCCGCCCGTCGATCCGGGACGATTCGGACGCTGCCGTAGAATGGTGCGTCGGCGGATGCACCCGCCGCGAAGCGATTCAGGAGAGTCATGTCCGGGCATTCCAAGTGGGCGACGACCAAGCACAAGAAGGCGATCATCGACTCGCGCCGTGCCAAGTCGTTCGCGAAGCTCATCAAGAACATCGAGGTCGCCGCGAAGATGGGCGGCGCAGACCTCTCGGGCAACCCGACCCTCGTCGACGCCGTGCAAAAGGCGAAGAAGACGTCGGTGCCGAACGACAACATCGATCGCGCCATCAAGCGCGGCGCCGGCCTCACCGGTGAGTCGATCGACTACACGACGATCATGTACGAGGGCTACGGCCCGAACGGCGTCGCCCTGCTCATCGAGTGCCTCACCGACAACAGGAACCGCGCGGCGGCCGAGGTGCGCACCCTCATGACCCGCAACGGCGGCACCATGGCCGACCCCGGTAGCGTGGCCTACAACTTCGCGCGCAAGGGACTCATCGTCGTCTCGAAGGCCGACGGCCTCACCGAAGACGACGTGCTCACCGCCGTGCTCGACGCCGGCGCCGAGGAGGTCACCGACGAGGGCGAGACGTTCGAGGTCATCACCGAGGCATCCGACATGGTCGCGGCACGCACCGCGCTGCAGGACGCCGGCATCGACTACGACTCCGCGGATGCCGCATTCGTGCCGAACCTCAAGGTCGAGATCGACGCAGAGACCGCCCGCAAGGTCTTCAGGCTCATCGACGCCCTCGAAGACAGCGACGACGTGCAGAACGTCTACTCGAACTTCGACCTGACCGCCGAGGCCCAGGCCGCACTCGAGGCCGAGGAGTAGGCCGATCGCCGTGCGCGTGCTCGGCATCGACCCCGGACTCACGCGGTGCGGCGTGGGCGTGGTCGACGTCGAGCCGAACCGCACGGCGAGGCTCGTGGATGTGGTCGTGCTGCGGTCGCCCGCCGACCTCGACACTCCGCAGCGGCTCGCGCGCATCGCCGACGGCATCGAGGCGATCCTCGAAGAGCATCGCCCGCACGCCGTCGCGCTCGAGCGCGTGTTCGCGCGCAGCGACGTGTCGACGATCATGGGAACGGCACAGATCTCGGGAGTGGCGATGCTCATCGCAGCGCGTCGTGCCCTGCCCGTCGCGCTGCACACGCCGAGCGAGGTGAAGGCCGCCATCACCGGCTACGGTCGAGCCGACAAAGCTCAGGTCGGTGCGATGGTCGCGCGGATCCTCGGCCTCGACGCCGTGCCGAAGCCGGCGGATGCCGCCGATGCGCTCGCCCTCGCCATCTGCCACGCCTGGCGCACCGGGGGAGTGGCGGGCGCAGCCGTGACCGGTTCGAGCGCATCCGTCGCCGAGAACGGAACGCTCACCCCCGCCCAGCGGGCGTGGATCGCCGCGGAGCGTTCGGCCTCCGTGTCGGGGGCGGCCCGTAGGCTGAAGGAGTGATCTCCTCTCTTCGCGGCCGAGTGCTCAGCGCAGCCGGCAGTTCCGTCGTGATCGGGGTCGGCGGTGTCGGGTTCCACGTGAACACCACACCCGCGCTCGCGCTTGCCAGTCGCGAGGGGAATGAACTCGCCGTACACACGAGCCTCATCGTGCGAGAAGATGCGCTGACGCTCTTCGGGTTCGCGACGCGCTCAGAACTCGACGTGTTCGAGCTCCTCATCGGCGTCACGGGGGTCGGGCCGAAGTCCGCCCTCGGCGTGCTCTCGGCATTGTCGCCAGACCAGGTCGCGGCGGCGGTGCAGAACGACGACGACGCCGTGTTCCGCAAGGTGAGCGGCATCGGGCCGAAGACTGCGAAACTCATCACGGTGTCGCTTGCGGGCAAGCTCGTCGCCACTGCGCCGGTATCCGCGTCCCCGTCGTCGGTCGTCACCACCGGCGGCATCGCCGAGAGCGTGCTCGCCGCGCTCACAGGGCTCGGTTGGTCTGAGCGGGTTGCGGCCGAGGCGGTCGAAGAGACGATGGGCGCGGCATCCGAATCAGAGGCGGCATCCGTGCCCGCACTGCTGCGGCTCACGCTCTCGCGCCTGGGCCCGGCCCAGCAGTCGGGCAGGGTGCGATGAACCAGCACGAGACGAACGGCGACCTCGACATCGACCTCACCGACCCGGTGCTCGCGTCTGAGGCCGAGCTCGCCTTCGAGGGCGCGCTCAGGCCCCGCAGCCTCGCTGAGTTCGTCGGCCAGACCAAGGTGCGCGGGCAACTGCAGCTGCTGCTCACGGCCGCCACGTTGCAGCAGCGTACGCCAGACCACATCCTGCTCGCGGGCCCGCCCGGTCTCGGCAAGACCACGCTCGCCATGATCGTCGCGCACGAGGGCGGGCGGCCGCTGCGCATGTCGAGCGGGCCGGCGATCCAGCACGCCGGCGACCTCGCCGCCATCCTCAGCTCTCTCGTGCCCGGCGAGGTGCTGTTCATCGATGAGATCCATCGCATGGCGCGCTCGGCCGAAGAGATGCTGTACCTCGCGATGGAGGACTTCCGCATCGACATCATGGTCGGCAAGGGGGCGGGTGCCACGTCGGTCCCGCTCGACCTCTCGCCGTTCACCATGGTCGGTGCCACCACGCGAGCCGGGCTGCTGCCGAATCCGCTGCGCGATCGCTTCGGCTTCACGGCGCACCTCGAGTTCTACGACGAGCCCGAACTCGAGCAGGTGCTCACCCGCGCGGCGTCGATGCTCGGGCTGTCGATCGACGGGCAGGCGATCGCCGAGATCGCCGGGCGATGCCGCGGCACGCCTCGCATCGCCAACCGACTGCTGCGCCGTGTGCGCGACTTCGCGCTGGTCCATCCCTCCTCGAGGGGCTCAGGCCGGCGCGGCGTCGAGGCCGACGTCGAGGCGGTGCGGGCGGCGCTCGAACTCTACGATGTCGACCCGCTCGGGCTCGACCGGCTCGACCGGGCGGTGATGCAGATCATCCTCACCCGGTTCGGCGGCGGACCGGTCGGCCTCAACACGCTCGCCGTGTCGGTCGGCGAAGAGGCAGAGACGATCGAGGCCGTCGTCGAGCCATTCCTGGTGCGAATCGGGCTCCTCACGCGTACGCCGCGCGGGCGGGTCGCAACACCCGAGGCATGGCGCCATTTCGGGCTGGCAGAGAGCGGTTCCGACGCCGCAGCGACCCTTCCGTTCGATGACCTATAATCCTATGAGGCTTCGCCCTCACCGCCGTCGATCTCGTGCGGTTCCCCGCACACCGGAAGGTACCTCCCCCTCATGACGTTCGATCCGTTCACTATCATCATGCTCGCCGTCCTGGCGGTGCTGATCTTCTTCATGTTCCGCAACTCGCGGAAGCGCAAGGCCGAGGCGGAGCAACTGCAGTCGAAGGTGCAGCCGGGCGCGAAGGTGATGACCAACTTCGGTGTCTTCGGCACCATCCTCTCCATGGACGAGGACGAGAACCAGGTCCTCCTCGAGACGTCGCCGGGCACGGTCCTCACCGTGCACCGCCAGACGATCGCTCGCGTCGTCGAGCCGGTCGCGGTCTCCGTCGGAGACGTCGATGCAACCGACGCAGCAGGCGAGCCCGAGTTCGGCGAGCGGGTCGATGAGGCACCGACCGACGAGACGCCCGACACCAAGAAGTCCGACGACTAAGGCTCCCACCCCAGGCTCGGCTCGCGCGCTGTCGCGCGGGCTCTTGCAGAGAAAGCAGAACACGTGGCTGCACCATCCAAGCGGTCCTCCCGGCCGACCCCCGTTCGCAGGGCCTGGAGATCGCTGACCTGGCTCGGTGTCATCATCGTCGGGCTCTTCGCCATCAACGCGGCCGGAGTGATCTGGGGTGGCGGCTCGTGGGCGCCGAAGCTCGCCCTCGACCTCGAGGGCGGTACCCAGATCATCCTCGCGCCGAAGGTCGAGAGCGGTGAGTCGGTCTCGCAGGAGCAGCTCGACCAGGCGGTTTCGATCATCCGCCAGCGCGTCGACGCCTCTGGTGTGTCCGAAGCCGAGATCAACACCGAGGGATCGAACGTCGTCGTCCGCATCCCCGGTGAGCTCGACGACCAGACGCGTGCCCGCATCGAATCGTCGGCGAAGCTCGAGCTGCGTGCGGTGCTGCTCGCGGATGCCGCGACGAACCAGACGATCGACCCGAGCGCCGAACCGACTGACCCGGCAGCTGAAGAGCTCGAGTCGACGCCGACCGCCGAGCCGACCGACGGCAGCGACCCCGCATGGATCACGCCCGCGCTGCAGCATGAGTTCGACACCTTCGACTGTTCGACGCTCGACGAGGCCGAGACGAACGTGGCTCCCGCCGACGAGCCTCTCGTCACCTGCGATATCGAACGAGTCGCCAAGTACCTGCTCGGCCCGGTCGAAGCCAGCGGCGAGAACATCGTCGACGCCACCAACGGCATGGTGACGACCCAGACCGGCGCGAGCACCGGCCGGTGGGCGGTGAACATCACCTTCGACGACGAGGGCACCAAGGACTTCGCCGAGGTGAGTACCCGCCTCTTCGGTCTGCAGGGCCAAACGCCCCGCGACCAGTTCGCGTTCGTGCTCGACGGCGCCGTGCTCACGGCACCGCAGATGAACGGCGCCATCACCGACGGCCGCCCGCAGATCACCGGCGACTTCACCCAAGAGAGCTCGAAGTCGCTCGCCGACCAATTGAAGTTCGGCGCGCTGCCGATCAGCTTCACGGTGCAGTCGTCCGACACGATCTCAGCGACGCTCGGTACCTCCCAACTGCAGTCCGGCATGGTCGCGGGCCTCATCGGCCTCATCCTCGTCGTGATCTACACCCTCTTCCAATACCGGGCGCTCGGGTCGGTGACGATCGCCTCACTGGTGATCGCGGCGGTCATCACCTACCTGATGATCACGATCCTGTCGTGGCGCGAGGGCTACCGCCTCTCGCTCGCCGGCATCGCCGGCCTCATTGTCGCGATCGGCTTCACCGCGGACTCGTTCATCATCTACTTCGAACGCGTGCGCGACGAGCTGCGCGATGGCCGTCCGCTCGTGGGCGCCGTCGAAACTGGATGGAAGCGCGCGTTCCGCACGGTGCTTGCGTCGAAGGCCACGAACCTCCTTGCGGCGATCGTGCTCTTCATCCTCGCGGTCGGCAGCGTCAAGGGCTTCGCCTACACGCTCGGGCTCACCACCATCATCGACGTCGTCGTCGTGATCCTGTTCACGCATCCGATGCTGCAGCTGCTGGCGCAGACGAAGTTCTTCTCGAGCGGCAACCCCTGGTCGGGGCTGGATCCGAACGCGCTCGGGGCGGTGTACCGCGGGCGCGCCGAGTTCCGCAAGCCGGCGGTCGCGGTGCCGGCGAGCAAGATCGCCTCGAGCTCCAAGGAGGCGCAGAAGCGGCAGACGATCGCGGAGCGCAAGGCCACCGCAGGCGTCGGCAGCGGGACGAGCGAAGGCAAGGAATCCTGATGGCCAACCGACTCACCACATTCGGCAACGATCTCTACACGGGCAAGCGCTCGTTCAACTTCGTCGGCGGCCGCCGCAAGTGGTACGCGATCTGCGCGGCGCTGATCATCCTCTCGGTGGTGCTGCCGATCGTGCGCGGCGTCAACTTCAGCATCGAGTTCCGCGGCGGATCCCAGTTCCAGATCGTCAGCGTCGAGAACGCCACGCCTGAACCGGCGATCGAGGCGGTGGCCTCCGTCGTGCCAGATGCCGACACGCATGTCACGATCGTCGGTGGCGACGGGGTTCGAGTGCAGACCGACCAGCTCGAGCAGGCCGACTCCCTGGCCGTGACCTCGGCACTCGCCGAGGCATACGACGTGCCCGTATCGGAGGTGACCTCCTCGTTCATCGGCCCGAGCTGGGGCGCGGATGTCACGCGCCAGGCCCTCGTCGGCCTGCTCGCGTTCCTGCTGCTCGCCGGTGTCATCATGGCCCTGTACTTCCGCACCTGGAAGATGTCGCTGGCCGCGATCCTCGCGCTCATCGCCGACCTCGTCGTGACCGTCGGGATCTACGCTGCGGTCGGGTTCGAGATCAGCCCGGCTGCGACGATCGGTATCCTGACGATCCTCGCGTATTCGCTGTATGACACCGTCGTGGTGTTCGACAAGATCCGCGAGAACACTGCAGAAGACGGGCAGGAGTCGCGTCGAACCTTCGCGGAGTCCGTGAACCTCGCCGTGAACCAGACACTCGTCAGATCGATCAACACGAGCGTGGTGGCGGCCCTGCCGGTCGCCGCGATCCTCTTCATCGGCGCGGGCGTTCTCGGAGCCGATACGCTCCGCGACATCTCACTGGCACTGCTGATCGGCATCCTCGTCGGCACGTGGTCGACGGTGTTCCTCGCCGCCCCGCTGTATTCCCAGTTGCGCGAGGGCGAGCCGAAGATCCGACGCCATGACCAGAAGGTGTTGAAGGAGCGTGAACGCGCGGCATCCGTGTCGACTGACGCAGCGGTGCCCGCCGTATGATGTTCGCCTCGGGCGAGAGCGAGGCCGGGCGCGGCGCGGAGCGGCGATAATTGAGCTCTGGAGGTGCGCGCATGACTGAGGCGGGAGTCAATTCCACCGCTTCGCTGCGCCGTCTCGTGCCTCGCATCTTCTCGAAGGCACAGCCCTCGGGCGCGGTCGACACCCTCATCCGAACGGTGCGGATGCATCATCCGAAGGCCGACCTCGGCCTCATCGAGCGTGCGTACACGGTTGCCGAACGAGCGCACGAGGGCCAGAAGCGCAAGAGCGGCGAGCCCTACATCACGCACCCGATCGCGGTCGCGCAGATCCTCGCCGATCTCGGGATCGGCTCGAAGACCGTCGCGGCGGCACTGCTGCACGACACCGTCGAAGACACGGCATACACGCTCGACCAGGTGCGCGCCGACTTCGGCGACGAGATCGCGATGCTCGTCGACGGCGTCACGAAGCTCGACAAGGTAAAGTACGGCGACTCGACCCAGGCCGAGACCGTTCGAAAGATGATCGTGGCGATGTCGAAAGACATCCGGGTGCTGATCATCAAGCTCGCCGACCGGCTCCACAACGCCCGCACCTGGGGCTTCGTGCCGGCGGAGTCGGCGACGCGCAAGGCGACCGAGACCCTCGAGATCTACGCCCCGCTCGCGCACCGGCTCGGTATCCAGACCATCAAGTGGGAGCTCGAGGACCTCTCGTTCGCGGTGCTCTACCCGAAGTTGTACGCCGAGATCGAGAGTCTGGTCAAGCAGCGCACGCCGCAGCGCGAGGAGTTCGTGCAGACGGTCATCAACCTCGTCAACGAAGACCTGAAGACGGGCAAGATCCGTGGCAAGGTCATGGGGCGTCCGAAGCAGTTCTATTCGATCTACCAGAAGATGATCGTGCGCGGCCGCGACTTCGACGAGATCTACGATCTCGTCGGCATCCGCGTGCTCGTGAACTCGGTTCGCGACTGCTACGCGGTGCTCGGTTCGATCCACGCCAGGTGGACGCCGGTGCCCGGCCGCTTCAAGGACTACATCGCGACACCCAAGTTCAACCTCTATCAGTCGCTCCACACGACCGTGATCGGGCCGAAGGGCCGCGCCGTCGAGATCCAGATCCGCACGCATGATATGCACCAGCGTGCTGAGTACGGTGTCGCGGCGCATTGGAAGTACAAGGAGCGCATGGCGTCGGGACGTGCCACCGATGCTCCGAGCACGCACGAGACCGACATGGCCTGGCTCGCGCACATCTCGGACTGGCAGGCCGAGACCGCCGACCCGGGCGAGTTCCTCGACTCGCTGCGCTTCGAGATCGGCGCCAAAGAGGTCTACGTCTTCACCCCGAAGGGCCGGGTGATCGGCCTGCCTGCAGGCGCGACGCCGATCGACTTCGCCTATGCCGTGCACACCGAGGTCGGTCATCGCACCATGGGCGCGAAGGTGAACGGGCGACTCGTCCCGCTCGAGAGCGAGCTCTCCAGTGGCGACGTGGTCGAGGTCTTCACCTCGAAGAATCCCGACTCGGGCCCGAGCAAGGACTGGCTCGGGTTCGTGAAGAGCCCTCGTGCGCGGAACAAGATCCGGCAGTGGTTCACGAAGGAGCGCCGCGACGAGGCAATCGAGCAGGGCCGCGACGCGATCGCCCGGGCGATGCGCAAGCAGAACCTGCCACTGCAGAAGCTGATGAGCCAGGAGTCGTTCGCCGAGGTCGCAGCACAGTTGCGCTACGACGACGTCTCGTCGCTGTACGCAGCGGTGGGTGAGGGGCATGTCTCGACCCAGTCGGTGCTCGAGAAGGTCGTGGCCTTGGTGCGCGACATCGAGGAGGGCGACGAGCCCGACCTGCCGATGCCTGTGCGGTCACGGCCGCTGCCGCGCAGTTCCGACTCGGGCGTGCTCGTGCGTGGCGCGCCCGACATCCTCGTGAAACTCGCCCGGTGCTGCACACCCGTGCCCGGCGACCAGATCGTCGGCTTCATCACCCGCGGCGCCGGTGTCTCGGTGCACCAGGCGAACTGCCACAACGTGCAATCGCTCATGCGCGAGCCCGAGCGGATGATCGACGTCGAGTGGGCCCCGAGCTCGAAGAGCGTCTTCCTCGTGCAGATCCAGATCGAGGCGCTCGACCGTGCCGGCCTCCTCTCCGATGTCACCCGAGTGCTCTCGGAGCACCACGTGAACATCCTCTCCGCGAACGTGTCGACCTCGACGAATCGCCTCGCGGTCAGCCGGTTCGTGTTCGAGATGGGCGACACCACCCACCTCGACCGCGTCCTGAACGCCGTGCGTCGAATCGACGCGGTCTACGACGTGTATCGCGTCAGCGACGGCTGAGCGGCTCCGTCGAATCGGCGATCGCCTCGGCCCGGTCGAGACGAGTGAGCCCGCTCGACTTGTGCGGAAGTCGCGTCGCGGCATCCAGTCGCCGTCGAAGCGCCGACCCGAGTCCGTCGTGCGCAGCGATCAACGCAGCCACCATCTCGTCGGCGCGGTCATCGTCGAGGGCCGGCTCGCGAAGCAGGTCGAAGCCCGTGCGCACGACCGAGGTGCAGCGGATGCCGCCGAGCTCGACGATCTCGGAGTCGTCGATGCGCACCTCGCGCACGACCGCGCGGTGATCGGCGATCACCGCGATCCGCGAACTGAGCGGGACGCAGAACTGCGCGACCGCCGGGGGAGCGGCGAGCCCGCCATGCACCCACGCGGCCGAGAGCCGTTCGATGACGAGCCTGCGCGGCGCACGCAGTGCGATGACTGCGGCGCGGAACGCCGGAAGGTCGGGTTCGTCGACCGGCGCCCACCCATCATCGATGGCGAACAGCTCGCCGTCGAGACGCGCCGCGCACAGTTCTGCGATGTGAAAGTCGTCGGTGCCGAGCACCACCGGAAGCCTGGCCATGGGCCAATGGTGCGCCATGCCGATGGTCGCCCGGCGTATCGGAGGGCGAACTGTGGAGAACCCGCCGCCCGATCATCTGTGGAGAGATGGTTGCCGGACGAACGACCCCGGTGGGGCCGACCCCTGGTCAGCCGCCGACGGCCTTCAGCCAGGCACGGCGGGCCTCGAGCGCCTCACGGGCCTCGGTGGCTGCGCGGGCGTCTCCGGATGCCTCAGCGGCCGCGAGGTCGGCCTCGAGTTTCGAGATCGCATCGTGCAGCTGCCCGAGCATTCCCTCGGAGCGCGCCTTCTTCTCTGGGTCTTCGCGCTGCCACTGCTGGTCCTCCAGCGAGCGCACGTGAGTCTCCACCTTGCGCAGCCGGTCTTCCACCGGACGCACCTGGTCGCGCGGCACCCGGCCGATCTCGTCCCAGCTGCGTTGGATCTTGTTCAGCGCGGCGCGGGCCTGCTTGGGTTCGGACGCCGAGAGCAGCTTCTCGGCCTCTTCGAGGAGTGCGAGCTTCTCGGTGAGATTGGCGCGGTACGCCTCGTCTTCCTGTGCGTCGACCTCGGCCTTGGCCTTGAAGAGCACATCGCCCGCTGCCTTGAACTTCGCCCAGAGCGAGTCGTCGAGCTTCTTTCCGGCGCGACCCGCCTGCTTCCATTCGTCGAGCAGGTTGCGATAGTCGCCGACCGCATCGGCACCACGGGGCGCGAGCGCTTCTGCGCGCTCGATCAGCGCCTGCTTTCGAGTGCGCACGTCGCGGTGCGCGGCATCGAGCTCGGCGAAGAACGCCTTGCGGTGCTGTTCGATCGTCGAGCGCGCGGTTCGGAAGCGCTTCCAGAGTTCATTCGCCTCGCCCTTGGGAAGGCGTGGGCCGTTCTGCTGGTGCTGCTGCCATCCGGCGAACAGCGCGTCGAGCTCGGCGGTCGCCTGCTTCCACTGGGTCTTCGCGGGGTCTTGCGCGGCGAGCGCTTCGGCCTGCTCCACGATGCGGGTGCGTTCGGCGATCGCCTCGTCGAGCGCCGCCTTCGCCTCGGCCTGCTGCTGCTCGGTGAGCTCTTTCGCGGTGCCCGAGAGTGCCTCGAGACGGCGGGCAAGCGATTCGAGGTCGCCGACCGCGTTCGCTCCGGCTACCGACTCGCGCAGCGATGTCACGGCCTTGGCAACGTCGGCAGCGGGCGCGCCGCGCTTCGCGCGCTGCTCGAGGAGCGTGACCTGCCCTGCGAGATCGGCGTACTTGCGCTCGAAGTAGGCGAGTGCCTCTTCAGCCGTCGCGTCGGGGTACTGACCGACTTCTCGCTCACCGTCGCTCGTGCGCACGAAGACGGTGCCCGTCTCGTCGACGCGGCCCCACGGTTGTTGCTCTGAATCGGTCACGGCCTCACCCTGTCGTAGGTCGAATGCCGCCAGGAGGCGGCGATGACGGCATCAAGCCTATTGCACCGCCGAATGTCGGACGCGGCGGTCACTGGATGGTGAATGCGGTGATCGTGGTCGGCACAGCGGGGGTGCCATCCGTGCCACCGTCGGCGATTCCGGCGTCGATGACACCGGCACGAAGCTGGTCGAGTCCGCTCGTGACCTGACCGATGACGGTATAGCCGCCGGTGTCGCCGGGGAGCGTCGTGTCCTCGTAGACGATGAAGAACTGGCTGCCGTGGCTGTACTGGTCGGCGGCACGCGCCATCGCGATGGTCCCCGCGGGGTAGATGCCGTCGGTCGGTGCGTTCTCGACCGGTCCGTAGCTGTAGCCCGGACCGCCGGTGCCGTCGCCTGAGGGGTCGCCGCACTGGAGCACCCAGATGCTGTCCTTCGTGAGCCGGTGGCAGGTCGTGCCGTCGTAGAAGCCCGATTGGATGAGGCTGATCTCGCTCGACACCGCCTGCGGCGCCGCCGCGCCGTCGAGCTCGATGCCCAACGGGATGTCGTTGAGGGTGAGGGTGCCCGTCCAGGTTCGCCCCTCGGCGAGATCTGCCGACGGCACGTCGCCCTGGTTCTCACCGGCGGGAGCGCTCGGCGTCGGGGTCGGTGTGGCAGAGGGCTCCGCCGCAGGCGTACCCGGTCCGCTGTTGAAGTAGAGGAGCTGCGCCGCCGTCGCGAGCACCAGCACGACGACGAGGGCGATGGCGGCGACGACATTGTCTCTCGTTCGCCGGCGCAGCTTGCGCGCGTGCACTTCCTGGCGGGCCTGGTAGGTGCGGAGACGCGCGCGTTCCTCGCGCGCCTGACGGTCGTTCGATGCCACGCCTGCTCCTTCTCGGGACTCCTGCGTGCCGACTCTACGCAAGGGTCGGGATCGGCACCAATCGCGGGATCGGCGCGGCAACGGCGGTGTCGGATGGCGCGGCTACGCTGGACCGCATGGTGGACTCCGGCCCGGGGCTGCGCTCCGGCGCGACGCCCCTCGCGGTGCGCATGCGCCCGACGAGCCTCGACGAGGTCGCTGGTCAGCGTCACCTGCTCACGCCCGGCTCGCCGCTCGTGGCGCTCGCGGGCGATCGCACCGGTGAATCCGGCTCCGTCTCGGTGATCCTCTGGGGTCCGCCCGGCACGGGCAAGACCACGCTGGCGCAGGCGATCGCGCGCTCATCGGGGCGCAAGTTCGTCGAACTCTCGGCCGTGAGTGCCGGTGTGCGTGACGTGCGTCAGGTCATGGAGGAGGCGCGATCCAGTCGCGACCTCTACGGGCTCTCGACGGTGCTGTTCCTCGACGAGATCCATCGGTTCACCAAGGCCCAGCAAGACGCGCTGCTGCCCGGCGTCGAGAACGGTTGGGTCATCCTGGTCGCCGCCACTACCGAGAACCCCTCGTTCTCGGTCATCTCACCGCTCCTGTCGCGGTCGCTTCTGCTGACCCTCGAGCTCCTCACCGACGACGACCTCGGCATCCTCGTCGACCGGGCGGTCGACGATGCGCGTGGCCTGGCCGGCCGATTCGCGCTCGAGCCAGAGGCCCGGGCTGCGATCATCCGGCTCGCGTCGGGTGACGCGCGGCGCGCGCTCACGGCGCTCGAGGCGGCGTCGGTCGCCGCCGCTCAATCCACATCGCTCGAATCCCAGCAGGCCGACGGAGCCGATGAAGCGGCCACCCGCGACGAGGCCACTGGTGTCGAGGCTGTCGACGACGACGAGGCAACCGGCGACGTCGAGGCCGAGAGCAACGGCGAGGCGGATGCCGCGGCATCCGCGAAGCCGATCATCACCGCTGACATCGTGGCCCGGGCCGTCGATCGTGCACTGCTGCGCTACGACCGGAACGGCGACGAGCACTACGACGTGATCAGCGCCTTCATCAAGTCGGTGCGCGGCAGCGACGTCGATGCGGCGCTGCATTACCTCGCTCGCATGATCGAGGCCGGCGAAGACCCGCGGTTCATCGCGCGGCGCATCATCGTGCTCGCCTCTGAAGACATCGGCATGGCAGATCCCACCGCGCTCGGCGTCGCCGTCGCCGCTGCCGACGCCGTGCAGTACATCGGCATGCCAGAGGGTCGCATTCCGCTCGCGCAAGCGGTGGTGCACCTCGCGACCGCGCCGAAGTCGAACGCGGCATACGTCGGCATCGACCGGGCCATCGCCGACGTGCGCGAGGGCAAGGCCGGGCGCGTGCCGAAGCACCTGCGCGACGCGCACTACCCTGGGGCGAAGCGTCTCGGTCACGGCAAGGGATACGTGTACCCGCACAACGATCCGATCGGCGTGGTGGCACAGGAATACCTGCCTGCCGAACTGCGCGGGGCAACCTACTACGAGCCCACCGAGCACGGCAACGAGCGCGACGTCTCGGCTCGCCTCGCGAAGCTGCGGCGCATCGTGCGAGGCGGGCGCTGAGAGCTGCGACGCCGTCGATGCCGGCGTGATAGCATATCCCTCGGCCTGAAGCCAGATTCTCGAGCGCGGCTGCGAGGGGATCATCGGCGAATGGGTGCGATCTGTAGCCGATCAACCCTTGGCGAATCCCTCTGACACAGACTTCCGGCGCGCGATCGCGCCGTGAGTTCACACTTGAGATTCTTCCGAAAGGACATTCGTGTCGAACCAGTCACGTAGCAAGACCCGCCTCTCGCGGGCGCTCGGCGTCGCCCTCACCCCGAAGGCCGCCCGGTACCTCGAGAAGCGTCCGTACGCACCCGGCGAGCACGGTCGCACCAAGCGCAAGGCCGACTCCGACTATGCGGTGCGCCTTCGCGAGAAGCAGCGCCTCCGCGCCCAGTACGGCATCCGCGAGAAGCAGCTGCGCATCGCGTTCAACGAGGCTCGCCGTACCGACGGCCTGACGGGTGAGAACCTCGTCGAGCTGCTCGAGATGCGCCTCGACGCCCTCGTGCTCCGCGCCGGCTTCGCCCG
>DASSBT010000029.1:0-11190 GCA_035698465.1 Agromyces sp.
CCACCGCAAGGGCGGCTGTATCGCGCGTTGGCACGTAGCGACCGCCCTCTCTAAGCCATTGATTTCGTGGTGGGTGTAGTAGGACTCGAACCTACGACCCGCTGATTAAGAGTCAGCTGCTCTACCAACTGAGCTATACACCCGCACCAGTCGGCGCGGTATCTAGACCACCGGGGTGGCGGGCGCAAGGGGCCGTCCGGACAGGCAGGGCAATCGGTTGTAGGGGGGTCGGGGAATTCACGGCTGGGTGGCGATGTGATTTATGCGAGGCCTCATTTCTGGAGGTTTCGCATGTCCCGCTCGCTGCTCGACCGCTTCGTCGCCCTTTCCGACCCGCGCCAAGCGGGGAAGGTGCTCTGTCCGTTGCAGGAGGTTCTGCTGCTCGTCGCGGCATGATGGTCGGCGAGGAGGAATTTTCGTGGAGATCAAGCGCTGGGGCCGGCGCAAGCTCGACGTCGGACCACGGATCGGGTCCGGGACAGGCTGTGGTGTTTCATGATGACCTGTAGCGCCTCAGGACGAGTACGGAGCCGCCAACATGGCCACCATCCGCCACGCCGCCCTGAACATCATCCGCTCGATCCCGACAAGGTCAGCCTCAAGGTCCGGTGCAAGACCGTCGGATGGGACGACAACATCCTCTTCCGCGCCCTCACCAGCGCCCGCCCCTGAGCTTCAAGCGATTCCCATGTCCGGGACGGCGGGGCCGGCCGGCGATCCGCGAGGCCGCGGCCGCTCGCGAGGCGAGGGGCGGGGTTGTGCGCCCCCGCGGGGGTGCATAGTGTGCGCCCGCGAGGCGCGCCCCGAGAGCATCATGGCCGAGACGATCTCACACCTCCTCTGCCGCGGGCTGATCGCGGCCGGAGTCGACACGCTCTACTGCCTGCCCGGCGTGCAGAACGACGATTTCTTCAACGTGCTCGTCGACTTCCCCGGCCTCAGGCCCGTCGTCACGCGGCACGAGCAGGGCGCCGCCTATATGGCGGCGGGGGCGGCGCAGGCGACGGGGCGGCCGCAGGCATATTGCACCGTGCCAGGGCAGGGGGTGCTGAACGCCGCCGCCGGGCATTCGACGGCGTTCGCCACCGCGACGCGGGTCTTCGCGCTGGTCGGGCAGAACCGTTTGAGCCTGATCGAGCAGGGGCACGGGCTGCTGCACGAGATCCCCGACCAGCTCTCGGTGCTTGCCCAGGTCTCGAAGCACGCGGTCGCGCTCCGCGACCCGGCCGCGGCGCCGGGGCAGATAGCCGAGGCGCTGCACCGGCTCGTCAGCGGCCACCCGGCGCCGGTGGCGCTGGAATGCCCGCTCGACCTCTGGACCGCGCCGGTCGAGGCGGTGCCGACCCATGAGCCGACGTTCCCCGCGCTCGACACCGACGCGATCGACCGCGCCGCGAACCTGCTGGCCGGGGCCGAGCGGCCGCTGATCATGCTGGGCGGCGGCGCCCACGCGGCAGACGGGGCTATCGCCGAGCTGGTCGAGCTGCTCGGCGCGCCCGTCGGCGCGCTCCGCCAGGGCAAGGGTGCCTATGACGAGCGCAGGCCGCTCGCCGTTCCCGGCCCTGTGGCGCACGAGCTCTGGAAGACGGCGGACGTCGTGCTCGGCATCGGCACCCGCTACAGCGACTTCACCACCGCGTCGCGCACCGCGTTCCAGCATCCGTCGGTGCGCTTCGTCAACGTGAACATTGCCGCGTTCGACGCGTACAAGCACGGCACCGAGCTGCCGATCGTCGCCGACGCCCGCGAGTCGCTGATCGCATTGTCGGCCGGGCTCCCCAGATACCGTGTCGACGACGCGTACGCGGAACGGATTCGACGCGAGAAGGCGGAGTGGGACGTGCTGGTCGACGCCAGCTTCGAGCCATCCAGTCGAGCACTGCCCGGTCAGTCCGAGATCATCGGCGCCGTGCACTCGTCGACTCACCCTGAAGACGTCATCGTCCAGGCCGCAGGCTCGCTCCCCGGAGACCTGCACAAGCTGTGGCGTGTGCGGGACCCGCTCGGATACCACGTCGAGTACGCGTATTCGTGCATGGGGTACGAGATCGCAGGCGGGCTCGGGGTCAAGCGAGGGCTCGACGCGCTCGGCGACGAACGGGACGTCGTCGTGATGGTCGGTGACGGCTCGTTCTTGATGCTCAGCTCTGAACTGGCCACCGCGGTCGCCGAGAAGATCAAGATCATCATCGTGCTGATCCAGAATCATGGCTTCGCGTCGATCGGGCACCTCTCGGAGACCGTCGGCACCGAGCGGTTCGGCACGAAGTATCGGGCGTACGACCCTGAGGCGCGCAATTTCCAAGGCGATGAGCGGCTGCCCATCGACCTCGCGATGAATGCGCGGAGCTTCGGCATCGACGTCATCGAGGTCGATGCGGGGCCTCGCGCGATTGACGACCTGAAGCTCGCCGTCGCGACGGCGAAGGGTTCTGATCGCTCGACGCTCATCCATATCAACAGCGACCCGTTGATCTACGCGCCCGATGGTGGGGGCTGGTGGGATGTTCCCGTTGCGGACGTGTCGACGCTGCCGTCGACCCAACGGGCTCGCGACGAGTACGACGCCAACCGCGGGGCGCAACGGCCCCTGCTCGGCACTGAGGAGACACGATGAAGGCCACGGTCGCCGGGGCACCGGTCAGCTTCGGCGTATTCGAGATGACGCCCGAGGGCGCATCTACGATCGCGCCCGATGACATGCTCGCGATCCTCGCGGAGGCCGGCTACGGCGGCGTGGATCTCGGTCCGATCGGCTACTTCGGTCGAGGCCACGAGTTGCAGCGCCGGCTCTCGCGCTTCGGCCTCGATCTCGCAGGCGGATGGATCCAGCTGCCGTTCTCCGACGACGAGGCGTTCGAGGCGAGCCTCGTGAACCTGCACGAGGCATTGCGCATCTTCTCGGAGGCGGCAGAATCAGGACCGCAACGGCTGCCGTTGCCAACACTTGCCGATGACGGGTCGGCACTGCGACGCGCGGCACCCGGGCAGGGCGCACAGGCGGACACACTCGATGACGCCGCCTGGCAACGTTTGACCGTGAACACCGAACGCGCCGCGGCAATCGTGCGAGCCGCAGGATTCGAGCCGACCTTCCATCATCATGCGGGCACGTTCGTCGAGTCGCCCGACGAGATCGACCGGTTCCTCACGGCAGTCAGCGTGGATCTGACCCTCGACACCGGGCATCTCCTCATCGCCGGCGGCGACCCGGTCGATGCGGTGCAGCGATGGGGCGATCGCATCAACCACCTTCACCTGAAAGACGTGGATCTCGTCGAACTGCGTCGAGTTATGGATGCCGGCGGCGGAATGCGCGAGATCTGGTCGTCGGGTGCGTTCGTCGCGTTCGGGCGCGGTGCGATCGACCTCTCCACCGTCATGGAGGCGATCGAGGCACGCGGGTTCGATGGATGGGTCGTCGTCGAACAGGACGTTCTGAACGCTCCGGATGTCGCACTCGCAACGTTCGAGAACGAGCGAGCCGCCGACCAACGGCGGAATCGCGAGGCGCTGCGGCAATGGGTCTGAGCGGAAGGAACGACCGGATGACGGCTGACCAGGTGCGATTTGCGCTCATCGGCACAGGGCGTATCGGCCAGGTGCACGCGGCGAGCATCGCCGCGAATCCCGATGCCACGCTGACCCTGGTCTACGACCCCGTCGTCGAAGGTGCGCAGGCGGTGACCCAGCGGTATGGCGGGGTGGTGGCGAGCGACCTCGAGGCGGTGTTCTCGTCGGCCGACGTCGACGCGGTACTGATCGCCTCACCGACCCCGACGCACATCGACCTCATCGACCGCGCCGTCGACGCGGGCATCCCTGCGCTCTGCGAGAAGCCCATCGATCTCGACATCGCTCGAGTCGATGCATTGCGTTCGAAGGTCGAGGTATCGGCGGTGCCGATCGCACTGGGCTTCAATCGCCGATTCGATGCAGGCTTTGCGAGTGCTCGCGCTCGGGTTGCCGCGGGCGAGATCGGGACGCTCGAGCACCTCTCGATCATCAGTCGCGATCCAGCGCCGCCGCCCGCCGAGTACGTCGGCATGTCCGGCGGGATCTTCCGAGACATGACGATCCACGACTTCGACATGGCGCGATTCTTCGTCCCCGACATCGTCGAGGTCTTCGCGACCGGTTCATCCCTCTTCGACGCAGGGGCACGCGAGCACGGGGACTTCGACTCCGCGGTCGTCGTGCTGCGGGCGGCATCCGGAGCCCTCGTGACGATCACGAACTCGCGACACAGTGCGATCGGCTACGACCAGCGCATCGAGGCCTTCGGAGCGCGAGGCATGCTGCAGGTAGAGAACGCGGGCACCAGCCTCGTGAGCGTGTCGACCGCTGACGCGGTCGAGGCGAAGCGTCCGTATCAGGACTTCTTCCTCGAACGCTACGCCGGCGCCTACGCGGCCGAGCTCGATGAGTTCATCAAGCTCGTGAGGGGTGCGCCGTCGACGAGCCCTACGTTCGCCGATGGACGCGCGGCGCTGATGCTCGCCGACGCTGCCGCACGCTCCGCCGCCGAGCGGGTCGTCGTTCGCGTGCGCCTGGACTGATCTGCGCGTCACCATACGGTGCGGCACGCCGCGGGTGCAGCCTGCGAGAATGTCGGATGTCGCGAGGAGGTACGTGCATGCGCATCACCGTCACCGGTGCGGCCGGTTTCCTGGGGATCAACCTGCTCAACGAACTCGTCGCCCAGGGCCACGAGGTCACCGGAGTCGATCACCGCCTCACGAAACTCGATGAGAATCGCATCGCGGGCGTGCAATGGCGCGAGGGCGACGTGCTCGACGGTGAGCGCATGACCGAGTTGTTCGTTGGTGCCGACATCGTCTATCACCTCGTCGCGAAGATCACCCTGCGACGCGAGGATCCCGCGGCGTGGCGTCTCAATACCGTCGGCGTACGTACCGTCGCCGAGGCGGCGCTGGCCGCCGGCGTCGCACGGCTCGTGCACTGCAGCTCGGTGCACTCCTTCGACACCGTCGCCGGCACCGCGATCGATGAGCGATCCGCCCGCGCCACCGACGGCGCGGAGCTCCCGCTGTACGACCGCTCGAAGTTCGCAGGAGAGCAGGAACTACAGCGCGTCATCGCCCGCGGGCTCGATGCGACGATCGCGAATCCGACCGGCGTGTTCGGCCCGATCGACCATCCGAAGCGGCTGTCGCGCATGAACGGGATCCTGCGCGACGCCGCGGCCGGCCGGGTGCCGGTCGACATGCAGGGCGGGTTCGACTGGGTCGACGCTCGCGACGTCGCCCGCGGGCTGACCCTCGTCGCCGAACACGGCCGCACCGGAGAGAACCACCTGCTCGGCGGCGACTACCTCTCGATGCACGACGCACTCAGCATCGCGGCGAACTCGGTGGGCAGGCGTGCACCCGCGATGACGCTGCCGCTCGGGGTGCTGAAGGCGATCATGCCGCTTGCTGAGCCGATCGGGCGACGGCTCGGCAGCGACGTCATGAGCACGGCGGCACTCGGCTCGCTGATGGCGGCACCCCGCGTCGACCACTCGAAAGCGGCGGCGTTCGGCTACGCCCCGCGCCCGCCGGAGCAGACGATCCGCGACCTCGTCTCGTGGTTCGTGCAGGTGGGCGTGCTCGACCGGAATCCGTCGCTCCGCATGAAGTCGCGCGGAGCCCGAGAACGCGGGTCAGGTGCGGCCCGGGTCAGCCAGTGAGCCACGTTGATCACGCTCTCGACGCGTACGTCGCGAGCCGCTCGCGCAGCGATCCGGCGTGCAGTTCGAAGAGGTGGCCGTCGTCATCGTAGAAGCGGGAGTCGACACCGCCGAAACCCGTGAATGACAGCGATGGGGAGGGGCCGTTGTGAGGGCCGGGCGCCGAACGCTTGTAAAGCGTATCGCTACACGATACGCTCTCTGTCGTGATCATCGGTTTCCGCCACAAGGGGTTGGAGGCGTTGTATGCAACGGGATCGAAGAAAGGCGTGCAACCAGCGCATGCCGACAAACTCCGGCGCATCCTGTCCAGCCTCGATGTCGCTCAATCGCCCGAAGATCTTGCGATCCCGTCGTTTCGTACGCACCCATTGAAAGGCGATCTCGACGGGCACTGGTCGATTTGGGTGAACGGCAACTGGCGCGTGGCTTTCCGATTCGTCGACAGCGACGTCGAGCTTGTCGACTATAGGGACTACCACTAAGGAGAAAGCACAATGGCAATGGCGAACCCGGTGCACCCGGGCCTCATCATCCGCGAGGATGTGCTCGCCGAGCTCGGGCTGGGCGTCGGTGAGGCCGCCTCGCGGCTCGGAATCTCACGCGTGACGCTCAGTCGCGTACTGCACGAGCACGCGCGCGTAAGTCCCAACCTTGCCGTGCGCCTCGAGGAGGCGGGCGTCGGAACGGCCCGTGCTTGGCTTGCGATGCAGCTTGCGTTCGACCTCGCTGCCGAACGGGCCGCCGGAACTCCGCACGTCCGCAAGCTCACCGCAGCGGCCTGACGCGATACAGCACCGGATGCACCGGTGTGGCGCTATCCGTGCACCGCGCCCATTGTGCGCGATGCCGAGCCGGGGCATCCTGAGCCCATGAGTGATCGTGACGAGTTCGTGGCCTGGTTGAACAGTTCGCTCGTGGACGCCGAGCGAGCCCTGCTCGACGGCGACGATGGCCCGCGCCGGGAGATCTGGTCGCGGGTCGAGCCCGTGAGCGCGCTCGGCGCGTGGCGCAACGCAGCGAACCGAGCGGAACTGGTGGAGGCGTTCGAGGTGCTCGCGAGGAGCTTTTCGAACTGCACTGAATACGCGCTCGAGCTGATCTCGTTCGACGTCATCGACAACATGGCCTACACCGTGGGCTACGAGCGCTTCTCGGCGTCGATCGACGGCGAGCCGCGCACCTTCACCCTGCGCGCCACACAGGTGTACCGCCGCGAAGACGGCGAGTGGCGGGTCGTTCATCGTCACGCCGACGCCCTGACGTAGTCCGAAGGCTCCGCGACGACCGAGACGTCTCCCCGAGCCCCGGTGTACCTTGCGCTTCACCGCCTTCTGTCCAATGACAGGTTCGGCGCCGACGAGCGTCCAGATGACGTCGTCGTCGTCAAGGGCAGGGGCGTCTTTGCACCTCGTTCTCGAGGCCTGCTACTGTGACCGCGATGGGCACTCTGAATTACTCCTAAGTGGCGAGCCGTGTCGAGCAATGCTCCACGGCCACTCTGCGCTGATCTCAGCGCGTCCGACCACTGATTGTCACGGCACCTGAGCTGTCGACGCTTCGTCGCATCCTCCGCATTCGCCGCACAGCGATGCGTTCTGCGACCGGGTGAGCGTCTGCGAGGAGCCGGGAAACGGAGCTTCACATGTATCCAAGCCAACTCTCCATACATTCCGCGACGAAGCGATTCGGCGACCGCATCGTGCTCGACCGCATCGATCTCGCGGCTCGCCCCGGCGAACGCATCGGCGTCATCGGCGACAACGGTTCGGGAAAGTCCACATTGCTGCGACTGATGAGCGGCGAGCTGCCGCCCGACGCCGGCGACGTGACCGTGGCCGTCGCAGGTGGCATCGGCGCGCTCGGCCAGGTGCTCGAGCTTCCTCACGGTGCGACCGTGACCGACGCGATCGATGCCTGCTCGATCGAACTGCGCACCCTCGAGCGCGCGATGCACGAGGCCGAGCACGGTCTCGAGCGCCTCGAGGGAGCGACCCTCGAGGCAGCGCTTGCCGACTATGCGGCGCTGACCGATCGCTTCGACGCTCGCGACGGCTATGGCGCGCCCGCACGACTCGACGCCGCGCTCGAGGTGCTCGGGGTCGGCGGCATCGAGCGCTCCCGCGCCTGGCAGAGCCTGTCGGGTGGCGAGCGTTCGCGCATCGCGCTCGCCGCCACGCTGGCGTCCAACCCCGAGCTGCTGTTGCTCGACGAGCCGAGCAACGACCTCGACGATACCGCGTGGCAGTGGCTCGTCGATCGGCTTCGCTCGCATCACGGCACGGTCGTCGCGGTGACACACGATCGCGCGTTCCTCCAAGCACTCACCGACGTGATCTGGGAGGTAGACGGAGCAACCGTTTCGCGCTATGGCGACGGCTATGCGGGCTACTTGGTTGCGAAGGCGAACGAGCGTGAACGGCATCGTCTCGCGTACGAGACGTGGAAGGCCGAGCTCGCACGCAGTCGCGAACTCGCCGCGACGAACGCCGGGCGACTCGACGCCATCCCTCGCAAGCTCGAGAAGGCAGGTATGGGCGCGGGCGCCTTCCGTGCACGCGGCCGCGACCACGGGGCGATGTCGCGCATCCGCAACGCCAAGGAGCGGGTGGCACGCCTTCTCGACGCGCCGGTCCCTCCGCCGCCGAAGCCGCTCTCGTTCGCGCCGGCGCTCGGGCGAACGACGTCGGTCAGTCAGCGGGAGGCGCCGGTGGGTCAGATGATGGATGCCGCGAGCGGGCCGGATGCCCCATTGCTCACGCTTCGCGGGCTGCGCGTCGCCGCAGCATCCGTCGACGACCTGCAGCTGACCGCAGGCGATCGACTGCTCGTCACCGGCCCGAACGGGGTCGGCAAGACGAGCCTGTTGCGGGTCATCGCCGGCGAACAGTGCGCGGATGCCGGCACGGTCACCGCTACCCGGAGCATCGGCCACCTGCGCCAGCACAGCGAGATCGCCCCGAGCCGACGCAGCCTGCTCGAGGCGTATGCGGCCGGCATCCGGGAGGATGCCGAGGCGGCCGAAGAACGGCTCATGGGGCTCGGCCTGTTCCACCAACGCGATCTCCGCGTGCCGGTCGCGGGGCTCTCGTACGGTCAGCGGCGGCGGCTGGAACTCGCCCTCCTGGTGAGCGAGTCCCACGAGCTGCTCCTGCTCGACGAGCCGACGAACCACCTCTCGCCCGACCTCGTCGAGGATCTCGAACGGGCGCTCGAAGGGTTCACCGGCGCGGTGGTGCTCGTCTCGCACGACCGGTTGATGCGTCGGCGGTTCCGGGGCGAGCGGCTCGACTTGGCCGGCTGATCGGCCTCGCGCCGTCGACGGATACGCGAACGCCCGGCCCTCGTGATGAGGGCCGGGCGTTCATCGAGAGGACGCAATTGGCCGGAATGGCAGTGGCGCAAGCGACCATCTGCGTCCTCTCGGTGCAGCGACTCAGCCGAGCGTAAAGGTCTGCGTCGTCGTGTTGCCCGCGACGTCGTGGACGACCAGGGTGTTCGCGCCCGCGATCGCCCCGAACACGCCGCGGCGACGACTGCTTACGCCGCACCCGCCCCGCGGGCTTATGCCTCCGATCGGAGTGGGCGAGGCTGCCGCTTCACCCCTTACTGCGAACCATCCTTCGACCGATATGCCTCCTCGATGACACTCTCGGCGTACCAAAGGTAGGACTCGCGCCCATCTGGAAGTTCGACAGCATCCTCGCCGTAGACGTCGTACGCAATACCGACCAGCTCTGCCGGGTCCGTGATGCCGAGGTGCCGGACAAGAATGCCGAGGTCGGCGAAGTCCTTGTCCCGCGCAGCGGCCAACTTCATGGCGATGAGTTCGCGCGGCGTTGCAACGGATACTCCGACCGGCTCTCCGGACGGGGCCGCGTCGACGCGGAGCCAGCCCCGACCAGCCGCGTTCAGCCAGCGGGAGGGAAGTGCGAGATCGGAGGCCATCTCTGCGACCACTTTCTCGATTTCCTCGCTTGGCTCGATGAGTGCGTCGATGTCACGCGTGACTCGCACATCGGGGTCGTCGGGAAATCGCAGCAACATGGCGGCGCCACCAGCCACCCGAATCGTTCCGTGTACCCCGCGCTCGGTAAGGCGCCGAGCGAGCTCATCGAGGAGTTCTCGGACTGCTCGGGCGTCCAGATCGCGCTTCATCGGGTCGAGAGTGAGTTCGCATCGAGATAGATGTTCAGCTGTCGCAGCCGTTCAGGCGTGGACGTCTTCGCTTTCTCACGAAGCGGAGCGAATCGGGAGACGTACCATCTGCGGTTGAGCCTGGCGGGCTTCGCCCAGTCCGGCCGACGCTCCTGTGGGATCGCATCTCCATAGACCGCTCGGAAGAGCTGCTCCCAGCGGCCGTCTTTGATCTGCGATGGACGCGATCGGAGTTCTGCATCGGTGAGCTTGTCGGCATCGTCTTTCAGCACCGATGCAGCATGCGTGATCAGCCGCAGGGCATAGCTGCCGTCGCGCTCATCGAGCGCTTCGTTGATCTGGTTTGTGAGCGCCTCCGGCGCGTAGTCGGCGTACGGAGAGTCGGGACTCGTGGCAATGCTGAGCCGCCGCCCCATCGCGCCAAGAGCGCGCTCGAGCGTATCGAGTCTGATACGCCCTTCGCGCTCCGACCTTTCCATGTGTGAGATCGCACCGACCGTGACTCCCAGCCGCTCGGCGAGGTCCGCGCCCGTGAGACCGAGTTCATCTCGGGTCGTGCGAATCAGATCAGACATGCATCAATTATACCTATAGCTAAAGCTTCTGCAAACGGATCTCAGCGCATAGACCGCGAACGCCCGGCCCTCGGGGGACGAAGGCCGGGCGTTCGGTGCGGGTCGAGCTGGGGACTCCCATTCGCGCGTTGGAATCCACTTCGCACGGGATTTCAACGGCACAACGGGATTCCGGATGCCGCGAGGCGGCGTTACGCCGCGGCGGGCACCTCGACGATCGCGCGCGGCACGGATGCCACGACGAACTCGCCGTCTGCGGCATCCACTCGCACGCCCTCGCCGTCGCCGAGCGCGCCCGTGACGAACAGGTCGGCGATGCGGTCGTCGATCCCGCGCTGGATGACGCGACGCAGCGGGCGAGCACCGTACTCGGGCTCGTAGCCGCGCTCCGCGAGGAGCGCCACCGCGGCATCCGTCACCTCGAAAGTGACCTCACGCGCCGCAAGCCGCTGCGAAGTCGCACCGAGCATCAGCCGCACGATCTGCGCCAGCTCCGCCTCACCGAGCTTCTGGAACAGCACGATCTCGTCGATGCGGTTCAGGAACTCGGGCCGCATAGCCTCGCGCACCTTGCCCATGACGCGCGCCTTCACGTCGTCCTGCGATGAGAACCCAGACCCATCAGCGGATGCCACGAAGCCGAGCGCACCCGAGCGCGACGCGAGGAACTCCGAACCGAGGTTCGAGGTCATGATGACCACCGTGTTGCGGAAGTCGACCGTGCGACCCTGGCCGTCGGTCAGGCGTCCGTCGTCGAGCACCTGC
>DASSBT010000030.1:0-5750 GCA_035698465.1 Agromyces sp.
TCGTCAGAGTTCCGGGACCGGGTCGGCAATAGACTCGAGCCTATGCGAGTCCACGTTGCCGATCACCCGCTCGTCACCCACAAGCTCACGGTGCTCCGCGACGCGAATACGACCTCGCCGGTGTTCCGCGCGCTCGTCGAAGAGCTCATGACGCTCCTCGCCTACGAGGGTACGCGCGGCGTGCGGGTCGAACCCGTCGACATCATGACCCCGGTGGCACCGACACGCGGCGTGCGCATCGCCGAGCCGAAGCCGCTCATCGTGCCGATCCTGCGGGCCGGGCTCGGAATGCTCGAGGGCATGGTGAAGCTGCTTCCGAGCGCCGAGGTCGGCTTCCTCGGCATGGCCCGCGACGAAGAGACGCTCGAGCCCACGACGTATGCCGAGCGCCTGCCCGACGACCTCAGCGACCGGCAGTGCTTCGTGCTCGATCCGATGCTCGCGACGGGCGGCTCGCTGATCGCCGCGATCGAGTTCCTGTTGAAGCGAGGGGCGACGGATGTCACGGCGATCTGCATCCTCGCCGCACCCGAGGGCCTTGCAGCCGTCGAGAAGGCGCTGCACGGTCGCGAGGTGACCATCGTGCTCGGCGCGGTCGACGAGCGCCTGAACGAACGCGGCTTCATCGTGCCCGGACTCGGCGACGCCGGCGACCGCTTGTACGGCACCGTCTGAGCGTGCACGCTCCCTGAGCCTGTCGAAGGGAGCGACGCTGCGTGGGTTCGCTACGACGGACTCAGCGAACGGGGCACCGAAGGATCTTCGAGAGACGACACGCCGCTACGCGGCCCCGGAACGGAATATTTCCTGAATCCGTGTTTCGTCGTAGATTCTTGTAGCTGCGGCATCCGCGTGCCTGAATCCTGCCGGATGCCGTGCCACCGCGTGCACCGTCTGCGTGTCACACATCGTCACGTCGGCGTCATGAATTGACACACACTCGAGTATCGGTTTGACTGACGCCCATGACTGACAGTGCACGCCCCCTGATCGCCCCCGAGGCTCTCAGGACGACCGGCATGATGATGCCGGCGCGTGCGCCCATGTGTTGTCGAATGTGCCGCTGACCGCGACTCGACCGCCGAGTTCCCGTCACCGATCCGCATCCTGATCGGCTCGGACTCCCCCTGAACCTCCGCGTTCTGCGAGGTTCGCCGGCCGTACGGCCCATCGCATCGACCCCCACCGTGATTCCGGGGTCATCGCCGCACCTTCTGCACACAAGGACTCCCGTCATGTCTCTCGCCTTCGCACCCACACCCACCCGCAACCCGGCTGCCCGCAGCTCCACTGCTCGCACCACGGCCGCTCGAACCGCTCCGTCGCTACCGGCCGTGCCCGTGCGGTCCATCGCCCAGAGCCCGCGCCCAGAACGGGCTGCCGAACTCGTCGCACGGTCGGCGACTCCGGAAGCGCAGCCTGTCGCCGCACCGGCGCGTACCGGAGCCCCCCGCGTGCGCGCCGTACCCGAGGGCACCGAGGCCCGCGGCTTCGTGCTCTACGTCGGCATCGACGAGGGCAAGGCGGCTGCCGACGGCACGACCCTGCATCGCATCGTCGAGGCGCTGCGCGCGCTCACCGCCGAGATCTCGCCGTCGGCCGAGACGTACGCGGCGGTCGCCCTCGCACCCGAGGGTGCCGGTGGCCGCGACGTCGACGTCGTGCGCCTCGCCCTGCAGGACCCGGCGGCGCTCGCGAAGCAGCGTGAGGGTCAGACCACCGACGACGCCGATCGGCACCCGAACGGCGTGATCATCGACATCTCCCGCAAGCGCGTGCTCCTCGACGGCGATGCCGCCGGCCTCACGTACAAGGAGTTCGAGCTGCTGCAGTACCTCGTGCTGCGTGAGGGCCGCACGATCGACCGCCACGAGCTCATCGAGAACCTGTGGGACGCAGACGATGAGGCGCCGAGTGAGCGCACCATCGACGTGCACGTGCGTCGGTTGCGTTCGAAGCTCGCCCAGTACCAGGACATCGTGCGCACCGTGCGCGGCCTCGGCTACCGCTTCGACCGTCACGCCGACGTATCCATCCGTCAGGCGTCGACACCCTCACCCGACGTCTACTGAGGTCGATTGAGGCGAATTCGAAAAATAACGGAACGATAACTAGCGCCCGTTACCCATCCGTTATATATTCGGAAGTGCACCGACTGTTTGCTGTGGCGGTCGGTGCGGAATGTGATTGCAGGACACTCTTGGTGCAAGGGAGAGGGCCGGTCGTCAGCCTCTACGACCGGCCCTCACCCGTTCCCGCCGTCGGTTCCCTATCCTTGGTGGATGAGTCCGGCGATCGCGTCGGACACCGACGTCGAAGGGGGCCCAAGTGGCCGAACGCGCACTCACGGTCGCCGCGTGGGAATCGCTCTTCCGCGCGCAGGTGACAGTCATGCGAGTCCTTGCCGCCGAGTTTCCGAGCGACATCATCTCGCTCAATGAGTACGATGTGCTCTTCAACATCACGCGCGCCCCCCAGCGCCGGCTGCGGTTGAAGGACCTCAACCGAACGGTGCTCATCACGCAGCCCAGCGTCAGCCGGCTCGTAGACCGGCTCGCCGCACGTGGGCTGGTCACGAAGACGCACGACCCGGCCGACGGTCGCGGCACGATCGTCGCCATCACGCCCGAAGGATTCGAGTTGTTCCGCCGGGTCGCCTACTCGCACATGGACGCGATCAACCGTCATGTCGGCAACGCCCTCGACGAGCAGGAACTCACCGCGCTCGGCGCGTTGTGCGATCGGCTCAGACGCGCGGTGGGCGAGACGCATCCAGAGATTGCGGCCGACAGGGGCGCATGACGATGGGGTGGGAACCCTACCTCCCACCCCACCGCGGCCTCGCGGGGAGGCCCCTCTCGCCGAGCGACCCGAACTGAGCTCGACGAGCAGATCCCGAGGGATCGGCAGAGCACGCCGCTCCAGATCGTCGTTTCACGACGAGTCAATCGGGTTCGGGCCGACTCGGGTGTGGTCGAATCGTAACGTCATCCACCGGGCAGACGCACCGCCCCGAATGAGGGTCAGCCCTTCTCGGGCCAGGACACGGATGCGCCATAGGCGTCGGGGTGTCGCTTCACATACGCGGCGATGAACGGGCAGACGGGCACGATCGTCTCGCCGCGCGCCACCGCATCATCCAGCACGAACTTCACGAGTCGGCTGCCGAGACCCTGACCTTCGAACTCGGGGTCGACCACGGTGTGCGTGAACGTGACGCGACCGGGATTCGTGCGGTACTCCGCATAACCGGCTGCCTCGCCGTCGACCGTCAGCTCGTAGCGTCGGTCTTCATCGTTGCGCTCGATCTCAATGTTTTCGGTTGCGGGATCGCCTGTGCGGCTCATCGATTCCTCCATCGTGGGCGCGTCGAGGCGACATCGCCCTCACTGTGGACAACGCCGTGCGGCGTGCGGCATTCCCCTCAGCCGGTCAGGATTGCATCGGGTGGTTCGCCGGCACCGTCGGCGCCCCAGCGCAGCGCGCGACCGGCATCGCGCCCGGCCGACGACCGGTGAGCCTGGCGCGAGGGACCGGCGACGATCCGAACCGGTGGATGCCGATGCCCCGCGATCCGCAATCGTCCGGCGGCCGCGTGGTGCGTGACGACCGATGCGCGCCCGTGGCGAGCTGCCGCGAGACGACGGTGACTTGCGGCATCCGCGGTCTCGACCTTCGAGTGCGTGATGGCCACGAGGGCGATGAGCCATGCGAACACGAGGCCGAAGGCGATGACCTCGAACACCGTGAGGTTGAAGACGCCGAAGCCGTCGTAGGCGATGAGCGCGATCGCCTCGATCACGATCGCGACGTAGGAGATGGCGATGAGGGCACGGGGAATCCTCCGCGCCCAGAGCTGCACCCCGAGGCACAGCACAGCGAATGCCGCCGCCGCGGTCGCCGCTGCGACGTTGTGCAGATCGGTGGCACTGTCGATCGGCACGAGCCCCACACCCATCAGGCTCACGCCGATCGTGACGATGAACGCCCGCATCGCGGCGAGCCCGCACCGCCGGAGACCGAACGAGGGGGCCGCGACCGCACGGGTGAGGGCGCGCGACATCCCGGCCATGCCGGCACCCGAGACGACGATCGCGATATTGAAACAGGCCGCGGCGATGTCATCGGAGGTGCCGAGCGTGCTGAAGTTCTGCGTCCACCAGGCGCCGGTCGGCGTGATGCTCATGCTGGCGAGGCTTCCTGCAGCGAGGAGCATCGCGATGAGGTTGAAGTTGCGGTACGCCTCGTGGTCGATGGCGTGGCGGTGGAGCCGGAATGCGCCGAATCCGAGCAACGTGCCGATGATCGCGGCAGCGACCACGTGCCCGCCGGGGAGCACCTCGAACGCCTCCTGGGTGAAGTGCACGGCGAGCACGCCGATGCCGGCCCAGGTGAGGCCATTCGCACGCGCTCGGTGGTCGACGCCGAGCCCCGGGATGCCGAGCCGCACGAGTGCCTCGAGGCCGGTTCGCGAGGCGGAGGCGATCATCAGTGCAGCGCCGGCGGCAGCGCCGACGGCGATCGCCGGTGGCAGCCAGAACAGGTTGTTGATGAGTGTGGCCGGCGCGTCGGAGGGAATCGAACCTGGGGCGAAGCGCATGGTGAGCTCTTGGAACACGACGATCGCGAACGCGATGGCGATGAGCAGTGCATAGGCGCGCCGGATGAGGGGCCCGTGCCACATCCCCCATCGGGGGTGGTCGGGTCGTTCTGACGAGACCAGGTTCCCCCCGGCACGCGTTGCCCTCATATCCGAACTCTCGATCCCGGGACTCGGCTGTGTGTCGAGCCTACCCGGGCGATGAAGCGCGGGTCATGGGCCATTTCCGGTTGGCGCCTGGGAGTACAGACGAGAACGGCCCGCTTTCGCGAGCCGTTCTCCTACTGTCTCAACCAGTGTGCGCCCGGAGGGATTCGAACCCCCAACCTTCTGATCCGTAGTCAGATGCTCTATCCGTTGAGCTACGGGCGCGTGGCATGTCGCCCGCGCTTCGTCGGCGATCAGGCAACCACGTTACTCTAACGCACGCCTCTGCATCTCGCCAATCGACACCGCACGCGCTCCGGGGGTGCTTTTCCGACGCATCCACGTGGGCACCCTGCCCGATGTGACGCGAAAGCACCCCCGGAGTGGAAGGAGGCGAATACGCGCTCAGGCGCCGGAGTGATCGGGTCGCAACGCGTCGAGCGCGATGAGTTGGCGCCGGTTCGCGACCTGCCGGTACGAGGTCTCGATGAGCTCGGCGAGCAGTTGCCAGTCGGTGTGCGGCCCGTCGAGATCGGCACCCACCCAGCGCGCGCGGTCGTAGTACGGAACCCCGTAGAACCGGCCGTCTTCGATGAGCGCAGGGTGCTCGCGCGGGTCGGTCTTCACGACGATCGAGAACGGGTTCTCGGCCGTGGCCGCCACGTGCACGAAGATCGGCTTCGCCGCGCGGAACGTGGGCCGACCCCACGCCTCGACCTCGACGACCTCGGGCAGCTCGAAGCAGATGCGGCGCACGCGTTCGATGAGCGGATGCTGCGGATCGACGACCTGCGGATGCCCCATGCCGCCACCCTACGACGCGCCTCCGACGCCCGCGGCGACGGCGTCAAGCCCTTGCCGAGGCCGTCGGCTGAACGAGAACATCGGACCGACGGGAGGCGGTGGTGGCAATGACGCACGCGCGCCGGCGCGACGCGCCGAAGCTGCTCGTCGCCGCAGGCGTGCTGGTCGCGGCATCCGTGCTCTCGGGGTGTTCGAGCCC
>DASSBT010000031.1:0-51104 GCA_035698465.1 Agromyces sp.
CCGGTTCAGGCCGGTGGGGATGCGGCCCGTCCACGCTGGATGTGGCTCCGCGCGTGCTCGATGGCCGCGGGCAGGTCGTCGAAGAGGTGGTTCTGGTGCCGCAGCGACGCGATCACTCCGACGCGCTCGGCGAGTCCAAGGTGGCGGCTCTGGATGCCCTTGACGAGCACGGTCACTCCTCGCCGCTCGAGGGCGTGGATGAGCTCGGTGATGACCTGGGCGCCGGTGGCGTCGAGGATCTGCAGCTGCGACATCCGGATGATGACGACCTCGACGCCGCGGATCTCGCCGACACGTTCGAGCATGCGCTCGGCCGCACCGAAGAACAGCGCGCCCTCGAGGCGGAAGACGGCGATGCGCTCGTCGCCCGCCTCGACGGGGCCAGGGAGTTCCTCACGATGCACGCCGCTCGATCGCGCGAGCGCCCGGAGTGCGAAGAACGCGGCGACGGCGATCCCGATCACGACGGCGTAGATGAGGTCGAAGCTCACGGTGATGATGGCGGTGACGACGAAGACGATCGCGTCGGAGCGCGTCGAGCCCATCACCGTGCGCACCGTCGCGATCGAGATCATGCGCGTCGAGGTCACCATGAGCACGCCGGCGAGCGCCGCGAGCGGGATCACCGCCACCACGCCGGCGCCCACCGCGACGATGCCGGCGAGCAGCAGGGCGTGCAGGATCGAGGCGAGGCGCGTGCGCCCACCGGTGCGCACGTTCACGGCCGTGCGCGCGATCGCACCGGTCGCGGGCATTCCGCCGAAGAATGCGGATGCCACGGACGCCAGCCCCTGGCCGACGAGTTCGCGATCGGCATCGTACGGGCCCGTGTCCGAGATGGAAGCGGCGACTCGGGCCGACAGCAGCGATTCGATCGCTGCCAGCGCGGCGACGGTGAGTGCCGGGCCGAGGAGCGGGCCCACGGCATCCCACGAGAGCGTCGGAAGGATCGGAGCGGGAAGGCCGGCGGGCAGTGCGCCGATCGTCGCGACCGGAAGCTGGGCGAGCACCGCGACCACGCTGACGAGGATGATGGCGACGATCGATCCCGGCATCAACCGGTGGAGCCTCGGCGCGAAGACCATGATCGCCGCGACCACGAGCACGATCCCGATGGCCCATGCGGCTTCGGGCCAGGTGACCGTGGGGAGTGCCTGCACGGCGGCGACGAGCGCGTTCGTACTCTCACCGGGTTCGGTGCCGAGTGCGGCCGGCACCTGCTGCAGGAAGATGATGATCGCGATGCCGAGGGTGAACCCCTCGATCACCGGCCAGGGGATGTAGGTGACGGCGCGGCCGAGCCGCAGCAGGCCGGCGATCACGACCATGACACCCGCGAGCAGGCCGACGGTCGCGAGGGCGCCGACGCCGTTCGTCGCGATGATCGGTGCGAGCACCACGACCATCGCGCCGGTCGGGCCCGAGACCTGCACGTTCGAGCCGCCGAACACCGCCGCGACCACGCCGGCGATGATCGCGGTCACGAGACCGCTCTCGGCGCCGGCACCCGAGCTCACGCCGAAGGCGAGCGCCAACGGCAGGGCGACGATGCCGACGGTCACGCCCGCGATCAGGTCGCCCCGCCAGCTGCGCCGTGTCTCGCGGTAGTCGGACGGTGAGGGCAGGAGCGCACGCGCCGCGCGGGCCGCACTCACGACGCGGTCGGAGCGGGAACTCATGGCGAAGGCGCCTCGGACGGCGCACCGGCCGGCACGGCCGGCGAGGCCGGCGAGGCCGGCACGGCCGGCGAGGCCGGCACGGGCGGTGGGATCGCGGGCAGCCCCGACCGCTCGACGAGTTGCCGCTCGGTGGTCTCGAGGATCTCTCCGAGCAGGGCACGCGCGACGCGGAGCAGGTCGGCCACCTGCGCGTAGGCGAGCCGGTAGTAGACCTGGTTGCCGCGCCGATCGGCAACGACGAGCCGGTAGTTGCGAAGCACCGCGAGGTGCTGCGAGAGGTGCGACGCCTCGAGTCCGGTCGCTTCGAGCAGTTCGGAGACGGATGCCTCGGGCGCCGTCGCCAGCACCTCGAGCACCCGCACTCGCAACGGGTGAGCAAGGCCCTTGAACAGGTTCGCCTTGACTTCGTACAGCGGGCGACTGGAATCGGGCAGCACCAACTGCTCCTCACTTCTCGGCTGATTTGATGGATTTCTCAATTCATCTTACGCGCAACCGGTGCGTGCTGGGCCTGTTCGACGCCGGTGAGCGCGCCATGGTCGGCCGCATGCCGGCGGCATCCGGGGCTTTCCAGCACGCCCTGCGGTGTGGTTGGATTCACTATGAGTGGAGGCGAAGCCGCGCCCGCGACGCCGTTCAACCTCCGTCTTGCGATCCTCCTCGCGATGGCGATGTTCGTGCTGGTCGTCGACACGTCGCTCATGAACGTGTCGATCTCGGCGGTCGTGCGCGACCTCGACACCACCGCGAGCGGGGTGCAGGGCGCGATCGCGCTCGAGGCACTCGTGTCGGCGGCCTTCATCCTCATCGGCGGCAAGACCGGTGACCTGATCGGCCGCAAACTCGCCTATGTCCTCGGGCTTCTCGGCTATGCGGTCGGTGCCATCGCGATGACGCTGGCGCAGGACCTCACCGCGGTCATCATCTTCTGGGCGCTCATCGGCGGCATCGGCGCATCCCTGCTGCTGCCCTCGATGCAGTCGCTCATCCACGGCAATTTCGCGGGCGAGCACCAGAAGCGGGTGTACGCACTGGTCGGGGCATCCGCCGCCATCGCCGCCGCCGTCGGCCCGCTGCTCGGCGGGTTCATCACGACGTTCCTCTCGTGGCGGGTCGGCTTCCTGCTCGAGGCCGTGATCATCGCAGTCGTGCTGGCCGGCATCGGCCTCGTGAAGGATGTGCCGTACCACGGCGAACGGTCGATCGACCTCGTCGGCGCCGCGCTGTCGATCATCGGCATGGGTGGCGTCGTCACGGGCATCCTGGTCTGGCAGGAGGGCGGCGGGTACGTGGGCCTCATCATCGGCATCGGCGTGCTCGGACTCGGCCTGCTCGTGTTCTGGCTGCGCAGCCGCAAGCGCCGCGGCAGGCCGACGCTGCTCGACCCGACCCTGTTCGAGTCGAAGATGTTCCGCGCAGGGGCATCCGGTCAGATGCTGCAGCAGATCGCGCTCGGCGGCACCATGATCGTGCTGCCCATCTACCTGCAGATGGTGCTGGAGTACAACGCGCTCGAAGCCGGCCTGTCGATCGCGCCGCTCTCGCTCAGCATGTTCGCGATCGCGCTGCTCGCGGGCCGCGGCCTGAAGCGGCGCCCGGCGACGATCATCCTCTGGGGGTTCGTGCTCGTCGTGGCGGGCCTGGTCGTGCTCGTGCCCCTCGTGCCGCGGGTCGACTCGGGCTGGTACCTGCTCGTGCCCCTCATCATCTCGGGCTGCGGCCTCGGCCTGCTCGTGTCGCAGTTGAACAACTACACGTTGTCGCCGATCTCCGATGAGCGGGTCAGCGAGGCGGCCGGCGTGAACTCGGCGGCCGGTTCGTTCGGCCTCTCGTTCGGCCTGGCGTTCGCAGGCGCCATCATGCTCGCGACGCTCGCCTTCACGTTCACGGCGCGCTCCGATGCGAGTACGGTGCTGTCGCCCGAGCAGCAGCAGCAGGTCTCGACGGTGCTCGAGGAGGACGCCGAGATCATGACCAACACCGGGCTCGAGGAGTTGCTCGTCGACGAATCGCCCGAGGTGCAGGCCGAGATCGTGCGCATCAACACCGAGTCGCGGTTCATCGCGCTGCAGGTCGCCCTGTTCGTGCCGATCCTCGCGGGGGTGCTCGGCATCCTGAACGGCTTCCGGATGCGGCGCCTACCGGATCCGAAGCCGTCGGAGACCGCCGAGGGCACGATGCTGGGCTGACCCACGGTGCGGCACACGAGCGACTCGGGAGCGAGGGGCTCAGATGGCGTGCGGAGCGAGGAGGTCGGCGAAGGCGGACGTGTTCAGGAACGTGATGCGGTCCCCCGAGACCACGGCGACGGTGCTGACACCGGTGCCGGGGTCGACCGGCCCGGCGTACCTGCCGTCCGCGCCGCCGTTCATCTCGGCATAGCCTGCTTCGACGAGCGTGACCTCCCAGGCCACCCAGTCCGCGTCGGGAACGAGCAGCTGCACGACCGTGAGTCCCGCTTCGCTCTGCGGCCGGCCCCAGGCACACGCCGTGCCACCGGCCTCCTCGAGCTGCACCGCGAGGGAATCGAAGAGCTGGGGCTCGACCGGGTCGAGTCCGTCGGCGGCGAGCTTCGCGTTGCCATCCGCCCCCAGCATCTCGTCGCACTCGATCGCGGCCGCGTCGGTCGCGGGTGTCGTCGGGGCGGCCGACGGGCTCGGCGCCGGTGAGGGTTGCGGCTGGGGCTGGGCGGTGCAGCCCGTGAGGGCGAGGCCGAGGACGATGAGAGCCGGAAGCGTACGCGCGATGGGAGTCACCGGTGCAGCCTACCGGTCGCATGGCGCGGGTCGGCGAGCGCGGTCACGCTGGAATACTGGGCGTTCGCCGTGAGTTGAGTCAAGTGCGCTCAAGTTTCGCGATTTCGAATTGACACCGGAATCTGCGGGTGGAACACTTGAGTCGTCGGGACTCAAGTTCCGGCGCCATTGACTTGGTTCGGTCCGTGAGCCTGCCGGAGGGCGGGTGAGCACGGCCGAACCGATGACCCTGCCATGGTCTCGATACGCGCTGCGCGCTACTCGACCGACGGGCGGGAGAAGGAGAACACACATGTCACGAGCAGTAGGAATCGACCTCGGAACCACGAACTCCGTGGTGAGCGTCCTCGAGGGCGGCGAGCCCACGGTCATCGCCAACGCCGAGGGCTTCCGCACCACCCCGTCGGTCGTCGCGTTCACGAAAGACGGCGAGGTGCTGGTCGGCGAGACCGCGAAGCGCCAGGCCGTCACGAACGTCGACCGCACCATCTCGTCGGTCAAGCGCCACATGGGCACCGACTGGAAGTCGCCCGAGATCGACGGCAAGCACTACACCGCGCAAGAGATCTCGGCGCGCATCCTGCAGAAGCTGAAGCGCGACGCAGAGCAGTACCTCGGCGACACCGTCACCGACGCGGTCATCACGGTGCCGGCGTACTTCAACGACGCCGAGCGCCAGGCCACGAAGGAGGCCGGTGAGATCGCGGGCCTCAACGTGCTGCGCATCATCAACGAGCCCACCGCCGCCGCGCTGGCCTACGGCCTCGACAAGGGCAAGGAAGACGAGCTCATCCTCGTCTTCGACCTCGGTGGTGGCACGTTCGACGTCTCGCTGCTCGAAGTCGGCAAAGACGAAGACTTCTCGACCATCCAGGTCAAGGCGACCGCGGGCGACAACCGCCTCGGCGGCGACGACTGGGACCAGCGCATCGTCGAGTGGCTGATCAAGCGCTTCAAGGACTCGACGGGCGTCGACGTCTCGAACGACAAGATCGCCAAGCAGCGCCTCAAGGAGGCCGCCGAGCAGGCGAAGAAGGAGCTCTCGAGCTCGATGTCGACGAGCATCCAGCTCCCCTACCTCTCGCTCACCGAGAACGGCCCGGCGAACCGCGACGAGACGCTCACGCGTGCCCAGGTCGAGAACATGACGCGCGCCCTGCTCGACCGCACGAAGAAGCCGTTCGAAGACGTCATCCGCGAGGCCGGCATCAAGCTGTCGGATGTCGCGCACGTCGTGCTCGTCGGCGGATCGACGCGTATGCCCTCCGTCTCCGAGCTCGTGAAGCAGGAGACCGGCCAGGAGCCCAACAAGGGCGTGAACCCCGATGAGGTCGTCGCCGTCGGCGCAGCCCTCCAGGCGGGCGTCCTCAAGGGCGAGCGTAAAGACGTGCTGCTCATCGACGTCACCCCCCTGAGCCTCGGCATCGAGACCAAGGGCGGCATCATGACCAAGCTCATCGAGCGCAACACGGCCATCCCGACCAAGCGCAGCGAGACCTTCACGACCGCAGACGACAACCAGCCGTCGGTCGCGATCCAGGTCTTCCAGGGTGAGCGCGAGTTCACCCGTGACAACAAGCCGCTGGGCACGTTCGAGCTCACCGGCATCGCACCCGCACCTCGCGGCATCCCGCAGGTCGAGGTCACCTTCGACATCGACGCCAACGGCATCGTGCACGTGTCCGCGAAGGACAAGGGCACCGGCAAGGAGCAGTCGATGACCATCTCGGGCGGCTCCGCGCTGCCCAAGGAGGACGTCGAGCGCATGGTGCGCGACGCCGAGGAGCACGCGGCAGAAGACAAGAAGCGCCGCGAGTCCGCCGAGACGCGCAACTCCGCCGAGCAGCTCGCCTACTCGACCGAGAAACTCATCAAGGACAACGAGGACAAGCTGCCCGACGACGTCAAGTCCGAGGTGCAAGGCGACGTCGACGCGCTGAAGTCGGCGCTCGCCGGTGACGACGACGACGCGGTGAAGACCGCCTTCGAGAAGCTCTCGCAGTCGCAGGGCAAGCTCGGTGAGGCGATCTACTCGCAGGGTCAGACCGCGGATGCCTCGGCGAACCCGGGTGAAGACGCGAACCCGTCGGGCGAGGCCGGCGACCAGTCCTCCGATGAGGACGTGGTCGACGCCGAGGTCATCGACGACGAGGAGGAGAAGAAGTAATCATGTCGGATGAGAACCAGAACCACGAAGAGCCGGTGATTCGCGACAAGCGGCGCATCGACCCCGAGACCGGTGAGGTTCGTCAGCCGACTGAGCCAGCTGAGGTCCCTGAGCCCGTCGAGGTCCCTGAGCCCGTCGAAGGGACGAGTGATGCCTCCGGGGCATCCGCTTCGACAGGCTCAGCGGACGGAGCGGACGACCACGAGCTCACCGTCGACGACATCCTGAACGCGGCGCAGGCCGAGGTGGCGGAGCCGAGCGACGAGCACCTCGCCGACCTCAAGCGCGTCACCGCCGAGTACGCGAACTACCGCAAGCGCACCGAGGCGAACCGCGAGGTCGAGCGCGAACGCGCGGTCGGCGCGGCCGTGGCCGTGCTGCTTCCGGTGCTCGACGACCTCGACCTTGCTGAGAAGCACGGTGACCTCGAGGGCGATGCTCCGTTCGCGACGATCGCGGCCAAGCTGCGCGGCGCAGTCGAGAAGCTCGGGCTCAGGGCGTTCGGCGACGTGGGCGAGCCGTTCGACCCGCAGAAGCACGAGGCGGTCTTCCAGCAGCCGTCAGACGAGGTCGAGACCGAGACGGTCGCCGACGTCGTCCAGACCGGCTACTGGCTCGGCGGCACGCTGCTTCGCGCGGCGAAGGTCGTCGTGAAGACGCCGCAGTAGTGACGATTCGGCCGGCCCGCGGCATCCGTTCGCGGATATCGCGGACCGGCCGCCGGATGTTTCCGTTTGCACTGTGCGTGCCTCTCCGATGAGCCGCATACGGTGCAAACGGAAACACTGGGAAGATCGAACGAGAACACAACGAGAGGAGGTGCCGATGGCCAGTCAGGATTGGTTCGACAAGGACTTCTATCAGGTGCTCGGCGTCTCCAAAGACGTGAGCGACGCCGAGCTGAAGAAGGTCTACCGCAAGCTCGCGCGCAAGTACCACCCCGATTCGAATCCGGGGGATGCCACGGCCGAGGCCAAGTTCAAGGAGATCAGCGAGGCGCACTCGGTGCTCGCCGACGCAGAGCAGCGCAAGGAGTACGACGCGATCCGCGCGATGGGCTCCGGCGCCCGGTTCACCGCGCCAGGCGGCGCGGGTGGTGCAGGCGGCTTCGAAGACGTCTTCGGCGGCATGTTCGGCCAGGGCGGCGGGCGCCAGTCGTACACGTTCCAGCAGGGCGGCGACTACGACGACCTGCTCGGCGGGCTCTTCGGCGGCGGACGGTTCGGCCAGCCCACCGGCGGCTACCGCGGGTATGGCGGCCCCACCCCGGGTCGCGACGTCGTGGCATCCACGACCCTCGATTTCGTGACGGCGACCAAGGGCGAGCAGATCACGCTGCAGGCTTCCGACGGCAAGCCGATCACCGTGCGGATTCCCGCCGGCGTCGCCGATGGGCAGAAGATCAAGCTGCGCGGCAAGGGGCAGCCATCGCCCGACGGCGGTCCGGCCGGCGACATCATCCTCACCGTGAACGTGCGCAAGCACCCCGTGTTCGAGCGCGACGGCCTGAACCTGCGCGTCAACGTGCCCGTGACCTTCACCGAGGCCGCGTTGGGCGCGACCATCGAGGTGCCCACCCTCGCGGGCAACCCGGTGAAGCTCAGGGTCGCCCCCGGCACGCCCAGCGGGCGGGTGCTGCGGGTGAAGGGCCGGGGCGTCGAGACGTCGAAGGGCACCGGCGACCTGCTCGCGGTCGTGCAGATCGCGGTGCCGTCGCACCTGTCGAAGGACGCGGAGGAGAAGCTCAAGGAGTTCGCCGCTGAGCTTCCCGACGAGAATCCGCGCACCGACCTGCTCGCCAAGGCCAAGGGCTGAGGCACATGGACGAGACGAGCCCGCTGTTCGTCATCTCGATCGCGGCCGAGCTGGCGGGCATGCACCCGCAGACCCTGCGGCAGTACGACCGGCTGGGTCTCGTCTCTCCGACCCGCACCGCCGGCAAGTCGCGTCGCTATTCGATGCGCGATGTCGTGCAGTTGCGCGAGATCGCCCAACTCTCGAGCGAGGGCGTGAGTCTCGAGGGCATCCGCAGGGTGCTCGAGCTCGAAGACGAGGTGACGACGCTACGTGAGCGCGTGCGCGAGCTCGAGGGGATGCTCGCCGACGAGATGCTGAACCGGCCGGGCCGACGCGTCTTCGCCGCGGGCTCAGCCGGCGAGGTCGTGTCGCTTCGCGCGGGCACGAGGGTGCGGCGCGAGAACGCCGTCGTCGTGTGGCGGCCGCTCGACCGATGAGGATCCGCGGATGCCGCTACCAGGCCGACTCGGGCGCCTCGACGATCGGCACCGGCGAGGTCGTCCAGTTCGCACCGTTGCCGTAGTGGCTCGACGCCCACGGCGAGGCCCAGATCGCCTGCGCCACGGCGCTCGCCGAGGTGCCGTCCTCGAGCGCGGCCACGATCGCGCTGTAGAACGAGCGCTTGAGCAGGTTGTCGGCCGCATACTCCGCGGCGGTCACGAGGCTGTCGTAGCTGCCGAGTCCGCTCCCGCCGCCCGAGCCGTGGCCGTTGTTCAGCGGATTATTGCGGTTCCACCAGTTGTCGGGGCCGTTCTCCTCGCGCATCCACTGCAGCATCACGGTGACGTTCTGCTCGGTGACCGGCCAGCCGCCGTAGATGAGCACGAGCTCGGCCCAGTCGGCGTTCGTGCCCGAGGCGATCAGCGTCTCGGGACCCGTCGCGGCGGTGTACGACTCGCGCGAGATCGGCGGCGCCGTGGCATCCGGTGCGACACTCACGGTCTGGGTCGCGCCGGCGTGCGTCTCTGAGGCGGCGACCGGCTCGATCGTGGCCGGAGGTTGCGGCACGAGCGCGAACGTCAGCGCCAGTGACAGCACTGCGACGGTCGCCGCCGGCGGCGCAAGGGTTCGACGCATCGTGCGCCCTGCGCGAGCTGGTCGCGAAGAACGATCGGACGGGGCAGCACCAGCGGATGCCGCGACCCGATTCTCAGCCGCGTGCCGTCCCGCGCGAATGTTCCGTCGTGCGTCCTGCATGCGGGGTCGAGGGTACCAAAGCGCTCCGGTGGCCGCACTCGACGACGTGACTCATCCAGGGAACACGAGGACTGCGCACGAGGGCCTCGCACGAGGGCGGTGCATCAGGTTCGGGCTGGGGAACTCCTGAAAACAAGGACATTGCCTCGCGCGTACTCGCGCTTTCAACCCGCATGGGTTGTCCTCACTTCCTGCACGGGTCGTCCTTGCTTTCAGGAGGTGCGGGCACATGACCCCGCTCGCCCTCCGGCCCGCCGCGTAGCCTTGGCACATGCCCCTCGATTTCGGTGCGCTCCGCCGGCACCCTGACATCGACGGCCGTGGACTCGAGGCGTCGGATGCCGCGGACCGGCTCATCCTCGACGAATCCGCTGCGCTCGCCGAGGGGTTCCGCGAGGAGCTCGGTGACGAGCTCGGTGCGGGTGAACTCGTGGTGGTCGACGATGCGTACGGCGCGCTCGCGCTCGGATCCGCCGCGGCGGGCGCTCGCGGCATCCGCGTGCATCAGGACCTGATCACCGGCGAGCGGGCGCTCGCTGCCAATGCCGAGCGGGCCGGGCTCGCCGGCGAGGTGCGCTCGCTGCCCCTCGGCCCCGAACTGTTCGCGGGCGCACGGATCGTGCTGTTGCGGCTGCCGCGCTCGCTCGATCGCCTCGACGAGGTGGCGGGGCTGATCGCCCAGCATGCGGCATCCGACGTGATCGTGGTCGCCGGCGGCCGCATCAAGCACATGTCGCTCGCGATGAACGAGGTGCTCGGCGCGTGGTTCGCGCGGGTCGACGTGTCGCACGCGCGGCAGAAGTCGCGCGTGCTCGTCGCGCGGGGATCGGGTCTCGAGACGCGTCCGACTCCGTCGGGCGCTCCTCGACCCGCGGTGGGCGCGGCTGCGTCGGGCGCTCCTCGACCGGCAGGGGCGGGTTCGGCTTCGATGGGCGCTCCTCGACCCGCGGGAACCGGGTGGCCGCGCGGCGAGCGGCACGACGATCTCGGGCTCACGGTCGTCGCGCACGGCGGTGTCTTCGCGGGCACGGGCATCGACATCGGCACCCGGTTCCTGCTGCAGCACCTCGGCGAGGCGGTTCCGGATGCCGCGACCGCCGTCGACCTCGCGTGCGGCTCGGGCGTGGTCGCGGCCTGGCTCGCACACATCAGGCCCTCGCTGCGGGTGACGGCGACCGATCGATCGGCGGCGGCCGCGGCATCCGCCCGCGAGACCGCCGAGATCAACGGACTCGCCGACCGCGTCACCGTCACGCAGGCCGACGGCCTCGAACTCCTGGCCGCCGCGAGCGAGCGGCTGATCGTGCTGAACCCGCCGTTCCACTCGGATGCCGCGCTGCACACCGGCATCGCCGCGCACCTGTTCGCCGACGCCGCGCGTGTGCTCGCACCCGGCGGCGAGCTCTGGTGCGTGTGGAACTCGCACCTGCGATATCGGCCGCTGCTCGAGCGCACGGTCGGACCCACCCGGCAGGTGGCGCGCAACGCGAAGTTCACGGTGACCACGTCATCGCCGTCATCTTGAGTGCGGCCGACGAGTGTACGCGTCGGGGGGCTCGTTGTCTGCCATTTGTCGTCGACCCAGCGTGGTGAGGGAGAATGACGCGGGCGCTGCTGGGCGTTCGGAAGGGGTCGGGATGCCCGAACTGGAGCGACTGGCGGCTGAACTGCGACTCGCCGCCGTGCGCGGTCAGATCACCGCCCTCTACCAGCCGCAGGTGGAGCTTCGGAGGGGGCGGCTCGTCGCCCTCGAGGCCCTGAGCCGCTGGCAGCACCCGCGGCGGGGCGTCGTCTCTCCACTCGAGTTCATCCCGCTCGCCGAGGCCATCGGTGCGATGAATGAGATCGGCGATGTCATGCTCGCGGTGGCTTGCCGTTACGGCGCGGCACTCGCCAGAACCGGCCGCCGGCTCGAGATCGCGGTGAACGTGGCTGCAGCGCAGCTCGCCCAGCCGAGATTCGCCGAACAGGTCGCGGGCCATCTCGAGGATTCCGGCATGCCGGCCGCCCTGCTCACGCTCGAGCTCACCGAGACGCACCCGTCGCCATCCGAAGCAGCCAGCACGCTCGCCAGTGTGCGTGCCATCGGGGTCGGCGTATCGGTCGACGACGTGCAGACGGTCGACGAGGCAGCGGCGCGAATGGCCTCGCTCCCCATCACCGAGTTGAAGGTCGACCGCTCGGTCATCGAACAGCTCCCTGAGAACCCCGCCGAAGCCGCACGGCTGGTGCGCTTCGCTCGTCGGCACCGGCTGCGCGCGGTGGCGGAGGGGATCGAGAGCGAACCCCAACTCGCAGCGGTGCGAGAACTCGGCTTCGATCGGGCTCAGGGCTATCTGCTCGGGCGTCCGGAGTTGCCCCAGCGTCTGACGGCGCGGCTCACCTCACCTGCCTGACCCGGCGGGCGCGGCTCACCTCACCCGCCTGAGTCGGCGGCTCACGTTCAGAGCGACTCGTACGGGTCGTCGTAGTTCCCGTCGCCGTCGGCCTCGGCGTCGGCGCCGCTGTCCGCGGCATCCCCACCGACCTCGATCTGGGTCCAGGTCACCGGCATACCGGGCGAGAAGAGGATGTCGATACCCGGTCCGCCTCGCAGCGGCGGGATGTTGACGTACCCGCCGCCGGCCTGGATGGCGGCCAGGATCTGGCCGCGCAGTTCGTCGATCGGGTCGGCGAGGAAGTAGTCTCTGCCGTCTACCGTCAAGCGGTTGATCTTCACACCGCACCTCCGTTCTCTCGTCTACCTGTGTGCTGTCGCGCGCTCACTCCGCCACTCCCACGACCGACTCGGGAATGTGCTGGAGCCCGCCCGGGCTGTTGGCGCCGTCGAGGAGGGCCTCCAACCACGCGCGGTTGAGCTTCGGCGGCCGATTGCCGTTGTACTTGAAGTGCACCGGCACATAGGGACTGATCCAGATCGCGCTTCGTCCGCTGCCGCGTTCGACGCCGTGGTTCCAGGTCAGCATGAACTGCTCCCCACGTCGCAGCTTCGTCGCGACCACGAACTGGAGGTGGGCGAGAACCCGATCTTCGATCTCGAACTCGGACACCCGGGAGCCGTAGATCAGCACGCCCATGTCGTTCCTCCTCGTTGCACGAGATGACACCGGCCGTCGTTGTTCATGCGTTCGCCTCGGGTTCGGGCGCGGGCCGTAGGCCACCGGCTGAGTTCGCGGACTTGGTGAGGATCTCGAGCCAGCGCGGGTTGAGCTCGCCGGGATCGGGATCGTCGAACTCGAACGACATCGGGATGGTCGGGCTGCACCACACCGAGGTTCGTCGCGCCTGCGCGGATTCGTCGACCCACGTGAATGCGAAGTGTTCGCCACGGCGCAGCTTCGACCAGATCACGACCTGCAGGTGGGTGAGCGTGCGGTCGTCGAATGTCGCAGTGAGCGCCGAGTTGTATGTCAGTGTTCCCATCGTGCTCTTTCGTGATGCGGCCGCGGGCGCGCGGCTGATGATGTCACGTTCATATCAGGTCCTCGTCACGCTGACGCGGTCGCGGCCGCCGCGCTTCGAGGCGTACATGGCTTCATCGGCGAGCCGAAGCAGGTGATCGGCGCTCGGCACCTTCGAGCTTCCTGACTCCCAGCTGACGACCCCGATGCTGGCGGCGACGGAATATCGCGGCGGAACGCTGTCGAGCGGGCGTCGTACCGCCTCACGGAGACGTTCTGCGATGACTTCACCGGATGCCGCGTCGGCATCCTCGCAGACGATGACGAACTCGTCTCCGCCATACCGTGCGACCGGATCCCCCGCGCGGGCCACCCGGCGCAGGCGCTCGGCCACTTCCACGAGCACCTCGTCGCCGACGCGGTGCCCGAGGTTGTCGTTGACGGCTTTGAAGCCGTCGAGATCGACAAAGACCACCGACAGGGCGCGGTCACTTCGCGCTGCCGCTGCGATCGCCGTGTCGAGCTGCTCCTGCAAGAGCTTGCGATTCGCGAGCCCGGTGAGCTGGTCGTGCAGTGCGCGGTGCGCCAGCTCCTCCTGCAGGCGAACGCGGCGGAGCACCTGCCCGGCCTGACGCGAGAGTGCGGCCAGGATCTGCCGGGTGTCGTCGTCGAACGTGCGATCACGGCCGAAGGCGCAGACGATCGCGCCGGCTGCCCGTTCGTCGGTGCGCAGCGGCGCGATGCTGAGCGATGCGAGGCGCTGGGCGTGCAATGCATCATCGAGGCCGGGCATGAGCGCGCCCGCTTGGTCGAGATTCGACACGGTGACGACTTCGCCGCTGCCGATCGCCTGCTCGGCGAGTTCTCGAATGCCCGAGTTGAGGAGTTCGCGGATGGTCTCGTCCTCGGTGACCATCTCGAGCGGCTCTGGCCCCCGGGAGAGCAGCACCGCGGCGTTCGACGCGAGCAGGGCGGGGCCGACACTCTCAACCAGTGCCTCGGCGAGTTCCTGCGCCGAGGTGACGATTCCGAACGCACTCGACGCGTCCTGCAGGACCCGCACTCGATCTGCGGATGCCTCGGCCGCACGCCGGGCGGACAGCAGCTGACGCTCGTAGTCCTGGCGCTCCGTCGCGTCGAAGATGGCCGTGCGGATGCCGCCGCTCTGGCCGTCGGGTCCGGTGAAGGTGACCGCATTGACGAGGAGGGGCAACTCGGTGTCATCGGCGCACCGCACCGCGAGGGTCACCTCTCGCACCTCCCCGGAGAGGTTGAGGACGACGGTGAAGCGCGTCTCGTAGAAGAGCTGGGTCGAAGGGGTCAGAAGGTCGACGAAGGGTGTGCCGATCAGCGCCTGCTGGTCGAGACCGGTCCAACGGGCGAACGTGCGGTTGGCCCGGGTGATGGTCCCGTCGGGTGTCGTGGTCACGTATCCGCACGGAGCGTCTTCGAACAGTGCCTCGAAGTCTTCGCCCGTGGGATCTTTCTCGGTCTCGGAGGGCGCTCGGAAGAGTGTCATCGGAGGTACGCCCGGATCGAGTCGGTCAGCTCTTCGGGCGCAGAGAGGTTCGGGCAATGGCCTGTGGCGGAGAGCTGAACGAACCTGCTGCCCGCGATCTGTTCGTGCACGTACCGGCCGACGTTCGTGGGCGCGATCACGTCGTCGGCGCACTGCAGTACCAGCGTCGGTGTGCGGACGACGCCGAGGTCGCGCCGGTTGTCGGAGAGGAACGTCACGCGGGCGAAGTGCCGTGCGATCTCGGGGTCGACACTGCACAGGCTCTCGGTGAGTTCGAGCGCGAGCTCGGGCCGCTCGACGTTGCCCATGATCAGCGGCGCCATCGCCTCCGACCATCCCAGGTAGTTGGCGTCGAGTGCGTCGAGCATCCCTTCGATGTCGTCCTGCTCGTACCCGCCTTCGTAGTCGGATTCGGTGTCGGACAGGTATCGCGGTGACGGGCCGACGAGCACCAGGGCGCCGAAGCGAGAGGGATCCCGGATCGAGGCGAGCACCCCGACCATCGCGGCGACGGAATGCCCGACGAAGACGACATCCTCGAGATCGAGCGCTTCGAGCAGCTCGAGTATGTCAGCGGCATAGCCGTGCAGAGAGTCGTACTTGACCGGATCATAGGCAGCGATGTCGGAGCGCCCGGCCCCCACCGCATCGAAGAGCACGACACGGTGATCCGACTCGAAGTTCGGTGACACGGTGCGCCACATCTCCTGGTTGCACCCGAAACCGTGCGCGAAGACCATGGGCCGCGCGCCGACGACCCCCGACAGCGTGACGTTATTGCGCCTGAGCACGCCCGCTTTCGGCGGGGGGAAAGTCACCGTCATGCTGCTCCTCGAGCGAACCGGGGTCGTCATGTCGGCACTGCCGGCGCAATGAGCAGATCGTCCCTCTCTTCCGACCATAGCCTTCGAGGCGGCGAGACGCGCATTCTCTCGCGAGATGTCAAGTGGGCTTGACTCGCGAATCTGGATCAACTATTAGGCGGTGCCGCGTCGGCCGGGTTTCGTGGCGCGCGAGGTCGTGTCAGGCTGGAGTCGTGACCGCGACACTCGAGCAGCTCGACTCCGAGACGACCACCCGCGTCGTTGCGAACGAGCCGTGGCGCACGATCGTGTGGGACGATCCGGTGAACCTCATGACCTACGTGAGCTACGTGTTCCGCAGCTACTTCGGCTACTCGCGCGAGAAGGCCGAGCAGCTGATGCTGAAGGTGCACACCGAAGGGCGCGCGATCGTGGCCACCGGCAACCGCGAAGCGATGGAGCGGCACGTCGAGGCCATGCATGGTTATGGGCTGCAGGCCACCGTGGCGAGGGCCGAGCCGTGATCGTTGCGGGCCGCAGCGGTGGCGAGGGCGTGCGTCTCGTGCTCGAGGCCGAAGAGGCGATGCTGCTCTCGGAGCTCGCCGACCAGGTCGACTCTGTGCTGCTGCTCGGCGAGGTCGACGAACCCGCGCTCGGCCGGTTGCTGCCCAGCGCCTATCCCGACGATGCGCCGGCGGCGCACGAGTTCGCCCGCTACACCCGCGACAGCCTCGTCGACGGCAAGCGGCAGGCGGCGCAACGGGTTCGCGATGCGACCGCGGTCGACGACGGCGATGACACCGTGGTGCAGATCGAGCTCGACCAGTCGGAGGCATGGGGCTGGCTCACCTTCCTCACCGACCTGAGGCTCATCCTCGCCGAACGGGTGGGCGTCATCGAGGAGGGCGACCTCGCCGCAGACGAGACCCGCGACGACTACCTGCGCGCGGCCTACGAGTGGGCGGGGTTCGTGCAGGGCTCGATGCTCGAGGTGCTCGACCCGACCGACGGGTAGCCTCCGGCGCCCGAGCGACGACCGCCCCTACAGTGGTGCCGAGAAGGGGAGGACGGATGAGCCAGTCTTCATCGATCAGGAGGATGCTGCGGCATCCGGCAGCGACCGCCGAGTCGGTGGAGTCGGTGGCCCTGCTGCTCGGCGCGGCAGCCTTCGTCGTGGGTGCCGCCGTCGCGACCATCGTGTTCTGGGGGCGTGACGTCGCGATCTCGGGACCGGGATCGCTCGGCCAGTTCGTCGCGCTCGGTGCGGCCGTGACGGCGATCGTCGCGTTCGTCGCGGGCCGGCTCGTCATGAGGGTGCCGAATCCGAACCTGCAGCACGAGCTTCCCCACGGCCTCGACGTGCCGGGCGCCAAGCTGCACTGGTTCGATGTCGCGGCCCTCGCCATCGCGCACGGTGTGATCGCCCTGCTCGGCTGGATCGGCATCGCCGACCTGCTCGAGCAGAGCTTCATCGGCGCGGTGGTCTTCCCGTTGCCCGCCGCGATGCTCACCGGCGTGGGCCTCGCGGTCACCGCGTACGTGGTGTTCCTCTCGGCGGTGCGGCTCACGCCGATGCTGCTCTCGCTCGTGCTCGCGGTGTTCCTCGTGGTGGGCGCGCTCGCGGCGATGCTGAGCTCGAGCGATCCCGAGTGGTGGAAGGAGAACCGCTCGGCGCTCGGCATCACGAACGACCTCTCGTCGTTCGCGTTCAACCTCACGCTGATCATCGCGGGGGCGATCGTCACGATCATCGCCCGCTACGCGACGGCGACGCTTCCGGCAGCGACGCCGGTCGAGGCGAGGCGCCGCAACCTCGTGCGGCTGGGGCTGATCCTGATCGGGGTGTTCCTCGCGTGCGTCGGCATCTTCCCGGTGAGCGAGTTCTTCCTGCTGCACAACACGGTCGCGACCGGCATGGCGATCGCGTTCGCGGCGATCGTGATCGGGCTGCCCCGACTGCTGCCCTCGATGCCTCGCGTATTCGTGATGCTCGGGTACGTCTACGTCGGCGTGATCGTCGTGCTCGGCATCTTCTTCGCGATCGGCTACTACAACCTCACCGCCGTCGAACTCGTCGCGGCGGTGCTCATCTTCAGCTGGATCATCGTGTTCCTGCGCAATGCCGGAGCGGTCGAGCGGGCGCACGAGGTGCCCGAAACGGCCTCATCCCTCGTCGGTTGAGGAGAGCGACGAAGGAGCGTCTCCTTCGTGGGTTGAGGAGCGACGAAGGAGCGTCTCGAAACCGGCCAGCGCGGGCAGGTTTCGAGACGGCGCTGGCGCGCCTCCTCAACCCGCGAAGTGTCTTCGCTGGCGCGCCTCCGCAACCAATGCGGGAGGGCCGGATGCCACGTGGCATCCGGCCCTCCCGGTCGTCGAGTTCGACGACTACGCGTTCTGCGTTGGATGCGCGAGCGCCCGCGCCTTGAGGAGGTCGTACTCGCCCTGGCTGATGGTGCCGGAGTCGAGCAGGGCCTTCGCCTTCGCGATCTCGTCGGCGGGACTCGCAGACGTGCCCGCGGTCTGGCGAATGTACTCGTCGGTGGCCGCCTGTGCCTGCCGGTACTCCCTCTGCGAGCGCTCGGCCATGCCGTTGCCGCGGGCGATGAGGTAGACCAGTGCGGTCAGGAAGGGCACGAAGATCAGGAAGATGATCCACACCGCCTTCCACCAGCCGTTCAGCTGACGGTCGCGGAACAGATCGCCGATGATGGCGAAGAGTGCGAACAGGTACGCGATGAATGCGAACGCCCACAGGAACCACCAGATCAGGTCCCAGAAACTCTCCCAGAAACTCATGTAACGCCTCCGATATCGAAGAGCGCCTCCGGTTCGGGCGCCTCTGGGGCGAACTTATCGCGTGCCGGCTCTGGCCGTCCAGCATTTCGGGAGGATACGCTCGACGCGGAGGTCCGACGTTGGGGGACATGTCCGCGCATCACAGCGTGATCGACGCCGATCGGTGGTCGTCATGAGCCTCGCCGTGCCGCCGCGGGATCCGGATGTCTCGGCGCGACGCCTGCTCGTGCTCTCGGTGCCGGCGATCGTCGTCGGTGTCGTCTCGGCCCTCGTGCTCTGGGCGCTCGACCAACTCGCCGCCGCACTCGAGGGGTTGCTCTGGGACACCGTTCCTGGCGCACTCGGGATCGATGCCTCGGGTTGGTGGATCGTCGTGGTGCTCACGACGACAGGCCTCGCCGTCGGTGTGGCGCTCACCTTCATGCCCGGGCACGGCGGCCCTGACTCGGCGACCACCGAACTCGTCGAAGAGCCGTTGCCCATGCGTGCGCTGCCCGGCCTCGCCCTGGTCACGCTCCTCGGCCTCGCCGGCGGCGTGAGCCTCGGCCCTGAGAACCCGATCATCGCGATCAACGTCGCCATCATCGTGACGATATTCGCTCGACTGCTGCCGCAGGTGCCGGCGCGCATCTCGATGCTGCTCGCCGCGTCGGCGACGATCGGTGCGCTGTTCGGCACGCCGGTCGCCGCCGCGCTCATCTTCACCGGCATCGTTGCGGCGGTCAAGGCGGGCGGGTCGCTGTGGGATCGCCTGTTCCTGCCAGTAGCGGCGGCCGGCGCAGGCGCCACCACGATGCACCTGCTCGGCGCACCTCCGTTCGCCTTCGAGCTACCGCCGTACGGCACACCGCAGACGATCGACTTCCTCACGGGTTCGATCGTCGCCTGCGGCGCTGCAGTGATCGGGCTGGCGGCGCTCGCCGCCTTCCCCGTCGTCTACCGCGCACTGCATGCGCTGCGGCATCCGATCATCATCGCGACCGTGGGTGGCTTCGTACTGGGCCTACTGGGACTCATCGGCGGGCCGATCACGATGTTCAAGGGGCTCGAGCAGATCGGCGAACTGCTCGAGAACGTCGACGACTACAGCGCCGCTCAGCTCGCGGCGATCGCAGGCATCAAGATCGTGGCACTCTTGGTCGCCGCGAGCGCGCTCTTCCGCGGTGGTCGGGTGTTCCCGGCGACCTTCATCGGCGTCGCGCTCGGGCTGCTCGGATACGCGCTCATTCCGGGACTGCCGCTCGCGCTCGCCGTCGGGTGCGGCGTGCTCGGCATCGTGCTCGTCGTCACTCGCGACGGCTGGATCGCCCTGTTCGTGGCCGTCGCGATCTCGGGCGACTTCACGACACTGCCGGTGCTCTGCGTCATCGTGCTGCCGGTGTGGCTCCTCGTGTCAGGAGCGCCCGAGTTCCGAATCGAGCCGGCGCAGCCTCCTGGGCAGGGCGATCCGGCCGGAGGCGCGCGCACGTCGGGCTCGCCCGCGCCTGACGGAGAAACCGCCCGGTAGGCGCAACAGCGCGATCAGCGTCGGTTCCTTGCCAGCGTGCGTTCGCTGGGAGTACCCTGAGCGCCAGCGCCAGGCGAGGAGTCAACGGGTGCCGGTGCTTCTTGACAGCAAAGGGGAAATGCCATGTCTGAAGTCCAGGCCCGAACCGGCTGGGTCGGTTGGGTGTTCTTCGCCGCCATCATCCTGATCGTCGCCGGCGTCATCGACGTGATCTATGGGCTGGTCGCCGTGCTCGGCCCCGATAGTGCGTACTTCCTCGTGCCGAGCGGCTCGCTGATCCTGTTCGACGTGTCGGGCTGGGGTTGGTGGCACCTGATCCTCGGCGTCGCGCTCGTCCTCGTGGGCATCGCACTGATGACGGGAGCCACGTGGGCGAGGGTCGTCGCGATCATCCTTGCGGCGCTGAACGGCATCAACCAGCTCTTCCTGCTTCCCGTGCAGCCGTGGTGGTCGCTCATCGTCCTCGCGCTCGACGTGCTCGTCATCTACGCATTGGCCGTTCACGGCAGAGAACTCAAGGACGTGCGCTGACCTCGTCCTCTCCGGGTCGGCCGGCCGTCGCGGACTGCCGGCCGGGAAGGCGTCGCGTCGCCGGAAATGCCAGGAGCGTGGCGCCTGCGCACACCAGGATGCCGATCTTGATACCCGCCAGCTGGGCGTCGGCATAGCTCTCGATGAGGTCGTCGACCTGGTCGGCGGCGATCCCCGCGGCGAGGAGCGCCTCCTCGGCCTGCGCGGGCGGCACGTACTCGATGCCCTGGGAGACCCGCACGGTGGCCTGCTCGGCGACGGATGACTCGAGGTCGGGGTCTGCCGCGATGAGCGACGTCACTCCGGCGGCGAGCGCACCGACCATGAGTGCGCCGACGAGCGCGGTGCCAAGCGATGAGCCGAGGTTCTGGGCGGTGTACTGCAGCCCGCCGGCCTCGCTGCGGGCCTCGGGCGGGACCACCGATTGCACCACGTTGCCGAGCTGAGAGGCGAGGAGCCCCGTGCCGAGACCGAGCAGGGCCATCCCGATCCCGAACGGCACCCCTGAGAGCTCGGGGTCGATGGTGGTGATCAGCACGAGGCAGGCGAGGCCGATCGTGCCGAGCCCGGCGCGGGTGACCGCCCGTGCCCCGAATGGTTGACCGAAGCGAGCTCCCAGCGCTGCGGCGACCAGCATCGCCAGCGACGTGGGAAGCAGCCGCAAGCCGGTCTCGAACGCATCGAAACCCTGGGTCACCTGCAGGTACAGGGGGATGGCGAAGAACAGGCCGAGCAGCACGAAGTTCTGCGCCACGAGGCTGGCAAGGCCCGATCTGAGCGCCGGGATGCCGAGGTTGCGCATGTCGAGCAGCGGCGTGCCGCCGAGGCGTGCCACGCGTCGCTCCCACGCGGCGAAGCCCCAGAGCACGAGCAGGCCCGCCGCGATCACGAAGGGGGTGAGTGAGAACCCGAACGGGGTGATCGGCGACTGTCGTGGCTGGATCCAGCCCCAGACCCCGCTCTGGAGCACGCCGATGACGACCAGGGCGAGGCCCGCCGCCGACAGCAGCGACCCGCCCACGTCGAGTCGGAAGCGCTTGAGTGTCGAGCGGTCCTCGGCGATCCAGCCGCTGACCACCAACACGAAGATGACGAAGACGACCTCGCCGGCGAACACCCAGCGCCAGGAATACGCGGTGGTCATCCATCCGCCGAGCAGCGGGCCGATCGCGATGCCCGCGCCCGCGACACCACCGATGATGCCGTACGCCCGAGCCCGTGCAGCACTGCCGGGGTAACTGCCGGCGACGAGCGCCGCGAGGGCCGGCAGCACGAGGGCCGCCCCCGCGCCCTCGATGAACGACCAACCGACGATGAGCACGCCGACGGTCGGCGCAAGTGCGGTGAGCAGCGAGCCGACGCCGTAGATCACCAGTCCGATCCTGAACATCCGGAGCCGGCCGAACAGGTCGCCGAGCTTGCCGCCCGTGAGCATGAGCGCCGCCATCACGAGGGCATAGAGGGTGATCGCGAGTTGGATGGTGGAGACGGTCGTGTCGAACTCCTCGACGAGTTGACTGATCGACACGCTCATCACCGAACTGTCGAGCACCATGATGAACTGCGCGATCGCCAGCGGGATCACCGCGCGCGAGGCGGTCGACGTGGGTGCCGTCGGCGTCGTCATCACGGCCCTTCTCTACCTACGATCACCGCATCGGGGGTGGCCAAGGCGTTCACGAAGCGAATGAACACGGTGATCCACCCGAAGATGATGCTGAACGCGACCAGTTCGAACGCCGTGAGGTTGTAGTAGCCGACCGGCTCGAAGAGCAGGAAGCCGCCGATCAGTAGGGCGAACGTGCCGAAGCAGAACACGTGGAAGCGCTTCGGCAAGCCGCGCAGGATCCATGGCGAGCCGAGCACCATCGCGGCGAACGCCGCCGCCATTCCGCTCGCACAGCCATTGTGGAGCGCGACGCTCACATCGAGGGGGAACAGGCCCACGCCCGCGAGCATGACGCCCATCACCACGAAGGCGATCGAGATGAAGCGCGGCGCCCAGGCGTGCTCGAGTACGCCGCGTTCCGCCAGTGCGGTGAGGTCACGATGCAGGTACAGCGAGAAGGTCGTGACGAAGAAGCCCGCGATGATCAGGGCGAGGTTGAACATGGTCGACGAGAAGCCGTCGGCGGTACCCAGCTGACTGAAGTGGTATTCCCACCATGCCGGATCCTGCGCTGTCGAGATGCTCGTGAGCACGCTTGCCGACATGAAGAACACCAGGAGGCTCGCCATCTTGCGGGTGGTGATGTCGGAGACCGAGAGGTAGATGGCATAGCCCGTGAAGCCGGAAACCACTGCGACGGCCATCGTCGCCGTCAACGCGTCCACGACGAGGCCCTCGAACCCGCGTTGGAGCATGACGAACACCGCGATCGAGATGATGGCCGCGATGATGGCATGTACGAGCGCAACGGATGTCGCATCCACCATGAACTTCCAGGCGCCGATCTTCAGGCGCCACTCCTGGCCCGCCCGGTGCCGCGAGCGCCAATAGCCGATGTAGCCGGCGAGGATGCCGGCGACGAGGGATGCCCCTGCGGAGACGAGTCCCACCGAAACCCCGCCCCACAACGGCGTGTCGCGGCCGATGAAGAAGAGGCACCCGATGCCTCCGAGCACGAGCGCCGCTGCGACGCCCGCGACGACGGCCTCGGTTTCGACGCGCAGTCGTGGAGAATCGGCGTCGACGGGCATGGAGACCTCCGTCGCGGTCTCGACACTGCTGGAAGGTCTGAGCATGGGCTGCCTCAATCAGCGTCCGGCGATGGGCTAACAGGATGTGGAATCGTTCGCTTCGATTCGTGTCGGGCCTGGCGCTCCGCTTTCGCTGCGGCGGTCGACTCGGCGATGAGCGCCTTGGTCTCGTCGAGCTCGCCGAGCAGGGGGCGGATCCATGCCATCTTCGGGTTCGCATCGACGAGCACCACGCGCAGCAGGAGCGTCAGCGGGATGGCGAGGATCGCGCCGATCGGACCGAGCACGACCGCCCACAGGAGCACCGAGAAGAAGGTGATCGTCTGGCTGAGTGCGACGGCGTTGCCGACCACCCTCGGCTGGATGATCGACTGGACCACGGCGTTGATGAGTCCGTACACCACGATCACCGCGATGACCGTCGGCCAGCCGCCGACGAGACCGCCGAAGATGATCGGCGGGATGATGGCGATGAAGTAGCCGACGTTCGGTATGAAGCTGCAGAGGAACGCTAGGAGTCCCCAGATGAAGGCGCCGGGCACACCGAGCAGAACGAGGGCGAGCCAATTGACGGCACCCTGAACGAGGCCGAGCACCGTCGTGACCACCATGTAGCGGCGCACGTTCGTGGCGTACCCGGTCAGGGCGGTGACGAGGAGCGGGCGGTACGGCCTCGTCTGACGCAGCAGCGTGGGCAGGTAGCCCGCATCCATGGCCATCAGCAGGAGCATGGTGAAGATGATGACGAGCGCTGAGGTCGCGCCGACGACCCCGCCAACGAGACCGCCTACGACTTCGACGAGCGTCGACGCGTCGAAATCAGCGAAGAGCGCGCCGCCCTCACCCGTGCCGATGCCGAGTGAAGCGAGCCATGCCGAGACGTCGGCACCCCACGCGCGGATCTCATCGGCGAACTCGGGAAGCAGGTTCGCGAACTGGCCGAAGGCGACGAGCACGGCATAGCCGAACGTGAGCAGGAGCAGCGTGACGGCGGTGATCACCGACCCCGTGGCGATGCCTCGCGGCACGCCACGTCGTTCGAGCGCCACCCGAAGGGGATGCACGCAGATCGTGAGCACCAGCGCGAAGAACACGGGGGCCACGATCGCCGCGGCGGCGGCAATGCCGAACGCAGCGACGACCGCACCCCCGAGCCCGAGCATGATGAACGCATTGCGGTGGTCCCCCGACCCCGCGGCATCCGTCAATGCTCGGTCATCCTCGGCCTCGGGACGAATCACCCGCTTGTTCCACCACACGTGATCCTCCGATCCGAGGGCACCGGTCAGGTCAGGTGATGGTCGCTCGCTCCGCCGGCTGGCCGAGCGCCTTCGCCTTCAGCGTGTCGTATTCGGCCTGTGTGATCGCGCCGGAGTCGAGCAGTCGCTTCGCCGACTCGATCTCGGTGGCGGCTGAGTGCGTGCCGGCGACCGACCGGATGTAGTCGGTCGTCTCGGCCGTCGCCTCACGCGACCTCTGCGCGCCGCGCTCGGCCATGCTGCGCCCGCGTGCGATCAGGTAGATGAACGCGCCCAAGAACGGAAGGATCACGAGGAAGATCACCCAGAGGGCCTTCGCCCATCCGTTGAGGGTGTGGTCTCTGAAGATGTCGACGATCACCGTGATGAAGATCCAGATGCAGGTGATGAGGACGTAGAACCAGAAGAACCAGACGAAGAAGTCCCAGACAGTCACGGCCGTCTCCATTCCATTGGCGGATGTGCCGATCACGCCCGCTTCGGCACGAACGTATTGCGCACCGCCCGGGCACGCATCACCCGGAACGGATGATGCTGCGGGCACGGCGGCGCGCGGCGGCCGCCTTCCACCCGAAGTCCACGATGATCGACAGCGCGATGATGGCGACAAGAGCGAACGCGGTCGCCGGCTCGTTGACGAGCGTCGTGGTGCAGAACACGACGAAGGTGCCGAGCGTCGCGATGAGCGCGATGATCAGGACGACGATGCTGGCGCCGGTGGTTCGGAACAGCCGGAAGTGCGCGACCGTGACGGCTGAGAAGACGAGGAGCGCCACGGCGCTGCCGATGGAGGCGATGTTGTTCAGGTTGAAGCCGACCACCAGCACGCTCGCGAACCCCGCCATGACGAGCAGGCCGACGGGGAACCGGCCGATGGAGCGTCCGAAGGCGGGCGGGAACTGCCCGACCGAGGCGAGATGCGCCGTCATCCCGATCGATGGATAGAGTCCCGCGTTGACCGCGCCGGTCGTCGAAAAGAGGGCGGTGATCACCATCAACACGTACCCGGCCTGACCCAGGGTGGGCTTTGCCGCCTCAGCGAGCGCGGTGGTGCCGTACTCGACCACCTGGTCGGCCGTGAGGGTGCCGAACACGCCGAGCGACACCGCGACGTAGATCGTGGTCGCGATCGCGAGGGCGAGGTAGATGGCACGGGGAAGCTGGCGTCCGGGGTCTGGGAGGTCCTTTGCCGTGAACGTGATGACGCCGAAACCGAGGAAGGCGAAGAACGTGAGTGCCACGCTCGCGATGATCTCTTGAACCCCCGGATATCCAACGGGGGAGAGCAGGGCGGGGTCCCAGTTGGCGATCGTCACGGCAGCGAAGACGACGAGAATGGCCAGTACCACGATCACGATGACCGACTGCACGCGGGCGACGGCGGAGGACCCGATCGCGTTGAGCGCCGTCATGACGAGGATCAGGGCGAGCGCGAGCACCTTCGCCCAGAACGGATCCTCGCCGGCCACCACAGCGCTGGCATAGCCGCCGAACGCGGAGGCGATCATCGCCACGACGATCGAGCCTGCGGTGAAGAACAGCCACGAGCCGATGCCGGTGAGATGGCCCTCCCCGAAGCCGCGAGACATGTAGGTGAGGATGCCGCCGCCGGAGGGATACTTCGCTCCGAGCTTGGCGAAGGAGTAGCCCTGCAGCGCGGCGATCGCTCCGGCGATCAGGAAGGACACCCACACCGCGGACCCCGCCACCGCGCCGGCCGCACCGAGGAGCGCGAAGATCCCGGCGCCGACCATCGAACCGACGCCGATGAACGTCGCCTGGATGACGGTCATCCGCTTCGGACCCGCTGGAGCGGACTCCGGCGTCTCCGGCGTTTCAGACGGCTGGGTGCTCATCGCCGGACGGCCTCGGCGAGCTTGACGATGAACAGGGTCTGCGCTGCGATCATCCGTTCGATCTCACCGGGGTCGACCGACTCGTCGGACGCGTGGATGCGCGATTGCGCGGTGTCTTCAGCACCCCAGAGCACGATGGCCCCGTCCGGCGCAACCTTCTGCAGCGAGGCCACGAGCGGGATCGAGGCTCCGCTGCCGATCGACTCGACATCCGCATCGTATGCCTCGGCGAGCGCCGCGCTCGCCGCGATGATCGCCGGATGGCTCTCGTCGACCGCGAACGGCTGGCCGACCTTGACCTTCGCAACCTCGACCTCGCAATTCCAGGGTCGCTGCGATCGGAGGTGCGCCATGAGCGCCTCGAGTTGGGCGTCGCCATCTGATCCGGGGACGATGCGCATGGAGAGCTTCGCGGTCACCTCTGGGAGGAGCACGTTCGAGGCCTCAGCCGTGTTCGGCAGGTCCATGCCCAGCACGGTCACCGACGGCTTCATCCAGATCCGGTCGGAGAGTGATCCGGTGCCGAGGAATTCGACACCCGGCAGGATCGACGAACCGTCGCGATAGACCGCCTCGTCCAGGTCGGCGCCGCTCCACCTGCCGCTGTCCACTCCGGGAATCACGGTGTCACCGTTCTCGTCGTGCAGCGAGTCGAGGATGCGAATCATCGCCGTCATCGCGTCCGGCGCCGCACCGCCGAACATTCCGGAATGTACGGGGTTGGCGAGGGTCCGCACCGTCACGGTGCAGGCGACGTCCCCGCGCAGTGCGGTGGTCAACCCTGGGCGACCGACGCGTTGGGGCCCGATGTCGGCGATCACGTAGGCGTCGGCGGCGAACAGATCCGGGTTCGCCTCGACGAAGGCCTCGAGGTGCGAGATCGTCTCCTCCTCCCCCTCCACGAGGATCTTGATGTGGCAGGGCCGATCGGGACCGAGGAGCTTCAGCGTGCCGTAGTGGATGACGAGGCCCGACTTGTCGTCGGCCGCGCCGCGACCGTAGATGCGACCGTCGTCCTTGGTCACGGGTTCGAACGGATCGCTCGACCAGCCCTGGCTCTTCGGTGCGGGCTGCACGTCGTAGTGGGCGTACAGCAGCACAGTGGGCGAGCCCTCGGGGCCCGGCAGGCTCGCGTACACGCAGGGGTAACCGTCTGGAACGTCCAGCAAGGTGACCCCGGTCGCCCCGGCCGCCTCGAAGAGGTCGACGACCGCAGCTCCCATCGCGTGCACCGGCTCGGGATCGAACCCGGGGAACGCCACGGAAGGGATGCGCACGAGCGCGTCGAGGTGCTCGAGCACTTCGGGCATGATCCGCGCGACAGCGGCGGAGAGGTCGTCGGACATGGGTGGGTTCCTCCTCAACAGGTGGAGTGGTGCTGGTCAGGCAGGGACGACGAGCTGGATCAGCAAGCCGGCCAGGACGACGGCACCCCACGAGACGAGCATCGGGACGGTGAACGAATGCCACACCGGAACCGGGGTCAGCTTCGTCGACCCGGTCAGGTCGGTCTCGACGGCGGCGATCTGCGATCCGTTCGCCGGGAACAGCCAGACGCCGATGAGCGAGGGCCACATCGCGGTGACGATTCCCGGGGCGAGGCCCGCGGCGAGCGCGATCGGAATCATCGTGTTCGTCGTCGCCGACTGGCTGGTGGTGAGACCACAGACGACGAACAGGGCGACGGCAAGCAGCAGCGGGTTCGCCTCGATCATCGCTCCGAGGGGCTCGATGATGGTCTCCTCGTTTGCGGCGATGAAGGTGTCGGCCATCCACGCGATGCCGAACAGGGCCACTGCGGCAACGAAGCCGGCTTTGAGCAATGGCTGTTCGACCACGGTGGCGGGCTTGACCTTGCGCACGAGGATGATGACGAGCGCCGCACTGAACATCACCATCTCGATGATGGTCGCCATACCGATCGGCGCGAGCTCGCCCTCCTCGTCGGGGAACGACGGGCGGAGCCCCGGGAACAGGCCGAACAGCACGATGAGCAGCGTGCCTGCCACGAAGATCCATGCGGCCGTCGCACCGCCGGGGGGCACGGGGTGCTCGATCCGTGCCGGAGGCGTCACCGGCGTCTGAGCCGAGCCGGTACCGCCTCCGCCCACTGCCGTCGCGGTGGTCGTCGCAGTCGTCGCAGACGCTGCCGCCGTCGACACCGCTCCACCGCCGACCTTGGCCTCGTACCGGGCGCGCAGCGCGGCCGGTACCTCGACGGTCCCCGCCTTGACCCGCTTCAGGAACTCCGGATCATCGAGCAGGTCCTTGCCGATGCGCTGCTGCACGAGGGATGTGACGACGCAGGCGACGAGAGCGGCGGGGATGGTGATGAGCAGGATCTGCGGGAGTCCGTACCCGGTACCTTCCATGAGCACCAGGTAGGCCGCCATGGCGGCCGACACCGGGCTCGCCGTGATTCCCAGACCGGAGGTGACCGTCGATGCCGCGAGGGATCGCTCGGGACGCTGCCCGTTGCGGTATGCGGTCTCGTAGATGACCGGGATGAGCGCGAAGAAGATGTTCGACGTCCCGGAGAGCACCGTGAAGACGAATGCGACGATCGGGGCGACGTAGGTGAGGCGTCTGGGATTGCGCTGGATGATCTTCGATGCGATCGCCACCAGGTAGTCGATGCCGCCGGCGGCCTGCATGGCGGACGACGCGGTGATCACCGCGATGATGATGAAGAAGGCATCGATGGGGATGGACCCGGGCGGGAGCTGGAACCCGAACACCAGGATCGCGGTGCCGACGACCCCCCAGAGGCCCAGGCCCAGACCGCCGGTGCGAACTCCGAGCGCGATTGCGCCGATCACGACACAACCTTGGAGAATGACGAGCACGATGTCCATTGCAACCCCCATAGGTTGGCGGTGACTCCGCGAGACCGCCTGCGTTGACGGCGAACGAACGATACCGCCCGCGGGATTCGGCGACATCACCCGATTCGTATGATGCCGTGGCGATCAGATGGGTTCTACTCTCCCTATCGATGGCGCATCGAAGACGGACCGCCGACGATGACGCCGTTCACGACGGCGGGAGTGCGAGATGGCCGATGAGAGCTACGTTGCGGTAGCAGCCCAGTACGCCGACGAGGATGCGGCGGTGGCCGACTTCGATCGGATTCGTGCGCACTTCACGGAGCACGACGGGCACGACCACGGATCGTTCGACGCCGCAGTGATCAATCGCGCCGCCGATGGGGAGCTCTCGATCGTGAGGCGCGACGACGGCGGGAAGCGTCATGGCACGAGGAAGGGGCTCGCGATCGGCCTCGCGAGCGGGCTCGCCGTGGCGCTGTTCCCCGCGGTCGCCGTCGGCGGTGCCCTTCTGGTCGCCGGGGGTTCGGGAGCGGGCATCGGCGCCATCGCTGGGCACATCGCTCGGAAGACCCCCTCGAAGAACCTCGAAGCGATCAGCGAGGCCCTGGATGCGGGAAGCGCCGGGATCGTGCTCGTCGTCGACCCCGCCGACGCCGACGAGGTGGAGCAACTGCTGGCGAATGCCACGAAGGTCACCAGGAAGGACCTCGCCCTGGACAAGGAGGAACTCGATCAGGACGTGGACGAAGCCTACGAGTGATCTCATACCCGGTGCCTGGCCTGGCGTCGGTCGGAGCAGGTCGACGGAGTCGAGGTCCGCGTGAGGACGTTCGGGATCGAAGAGGAGTTCCAGTTCCTCCATCCCGCCACCCTGCGTCCGATGAATGTCGGCGCTCGCGTATTCGACCGACTCTCGACCGACTCCGAGTGGCGCGGGGTGACGCATCGTGAGTTCCTGGCATCGCAGGTCGAACATTCCTCGTCCGTCTTCGATCGGCTGGATGACGCGCGCGCAGCACTGACGGGCTTCCGGCGGCTGGTCGCCGATGAGGCTGTGGCGGTCGGTGCAATCGGGGCGAGCACCGGAACACCACCCGACACGGAGCCGTTTCCCACGATCACCGACGTCGAACGCTATCACCGCATCGTGCACGACATGGAGGGCGTCATCGCCGACCACCAGTTGAGCGGCCTCCATGTGCACGTGGGCGTTCCAAGCCGCGAGCACGGCGTGATCGCGTTGAACGCCGCGCGCCCCTGGTTGCCGCTCCTCACCGCGCTTTCATCGAACTCGCCGTTCTGGCGCGGTCACGACACCGGGTACGACAGCTGGCGCACTGTCCTGCTACGCCGGTGGACGACCTCGGGCCCCCCGCCCTCGTTCGTGGATGCCGCCGATTACGGCCGGCGCGTCGAGCGGCTCCTCGGCATCGGCGGCACGGTCGACCTGGGCGTGATCATGTGGGACATCAGGCTCTCCGAGCACATGCCCACGATCGAATTCCGGATGGCGGACGCACAGCTCCATGCGGAAACCACGCTGCTGATCACCGCCCTGTGTCGGGCCTTCGTCACGCACGCGCTCGAAGCGCCATCGGCACGGGACACGGCGGCGGCAGCCTCGGCTGCTGTTCCGACCGAACTGCTCAGCGCGGCAAGCCTGCATGCAGCCCACTCCGGCATGCTCGGCCGGGTGCTCGACCCGACCACGGGGACGCTCGTCCCGGCCGGGAAGTGCCTCACCCGATTCCTGCGGATGCTCGAGGGCGAGCTCTCCCAGGCAGGAGACTTCGACGCGGCGACCGAGACCGTCGGCCGGCTGCTGACCGACGGAATCGGCGCGACTCGGCAACGCGCCGCCTTCGACCGCGGCGGCCTGCCGCAGCTGGGCCGGCTGCTCGCCACGTCGATCACCGCCGATCTCGCACACGCTCACGAGCCCGCCGAGCCGACGGACTTCGCCGTAGGCTGAGCCCATGGCGGAACGCCGACCGACCACGCCCGACATGCGCGACCCGGTGGGTCATGCCCTGCAGTCGGTGCTCGACGCGGCGAGAAGCATGGACGGCGGAGAACTCGCGTCGTACATCCCCGAGCTCGCGCGCGCCGACCCAGCGGCGCTCGGGATCGCCCTCGTCAGCAGCAGCGGCGCCGTGTACGGAGCCGGTGACACCGACGCGGAGTTCACGATCCAGTCGGTGTCGAAGCCGTTCGTGTTCGCGCTGGCACTCGAGCAGCGGGGACTCACCGCCGTCATGCGCCACGTCGGGCCCGAGCCGAGCGGCGAGCCCTTCAACGCGATCAGCCTGGAAGAGTCATCCGGTCGCCCGCTGAACCCGATGATCAACGCGGGCGCGATCGTGACGACATCGCTCATGCCGGGCGACACCGCCACCGAGAAGTTCGCGAGCATCCACGCGGGCCTGAATGCCTTCGCCGCTCGAGACCTCGACCTCGACGATGCGGTCTTCGAGTCCGAAATGGCGACGGGCGACCGCAATCGCGCGCTCGCCTACCTGACGCTCTCGGCCGGAACCCTCGGCTCGGGGGTCGACGCGGCCACCGGTGCCTACTTCCGGCAGTGTTCCCTCACGGTGACTGCGCGCGACCTCGCGGTCATGGCGGTGACACTGGCGAACGGCGGGCGCAACCCGCTGAGCGGCGACCAGGTGGTCGGCGAGGATGTCGCGCGCTGGACCACCGCGATCATGGCCAGCTGCGGCATGTACGACGCCTCCGGCGACTGGCTCCTTCGTGTCGGCCTGCCCGCGAAGAGCGGGGTCGGGGGCGGCATCGTCGCACTGCAACCCCACCAGTTCGGCATCGGCACGTTCAGTCCCCGGCTCGATGCGCGGGGCAACAGCGTCCGTGGCATCGCCATGCTGGAGGCGCTCTCGTCAGGCTACGGATTGCACGTGCTCGCACACCATGGCGCCCCGTTGTCGCCCATCGCCGAGCTCGCCCGCGATGAGATCGACGGCGACACCGTTGCGCTCCTACGCGGAGAGATCCTGTTCGCCGGGGCAGAGGAAGTCCTCACGAGACTGGCTCCGTTCGTCAGCGATCGCGGCCGCCTCGTGCTCGATTTCACGAATGTGACGCGCGTCGGCTTCGGCGCCCGCAGGGTGTTCCGCACGCTTCAGGATGCGGCGGCCGATGGGGCGGGCGCTCGATCGAACATCGCCATCCGCGATCCTCACGGCGTGCTGGACGATGACTAGCGGCATCCGGGCCATGGATCAGGAAGCGCCGCCGCGGATGAGGAAGCTCGTCTCCGATTCGTCGTAGCCATATGCCGCCCCCGGTGGAATACTGACCGATGGGGATGGGTGGACACATCCTCCGGGGGTACACATGGCCGAACACCTCTCATCCGAATATCTGGTTGAACGCCCGAAGCTGAAGCAGCGCCTGGATGCCGCGTTGTCGGTGCCCCTCACCCTCGTCGTCGCCCAGGCTGGCGCGGGCAAGACCGTGCTGTTGAACCAGTGGGCTGCCGAGCATCCCGAGGTGCCCGTCGTGTGGATCGACGTCGAGGCGGCCGACGACGATCCCGTGCGCTTCTCACGTCGCCTCCTGGCCGGCCTGGCCGTCGTGCGTCCCGAGGTGATGGGCCTCGCACGAATGTCTGCGCTGAATGCCGGAGGCGTCGGGCGGCCGCTGCTGCAGGCCCTGGCGACGGAGCTCGAGTCGTCTCCCGAGTTCGTCGTGGTGCTCGACGACCTGCATCACCTCTCCAACACCACGCTGCTCGGCGATATCGGCCTACTGGTCGCCGCGCTGCCGGCGAACGTGCACCTCATCATCTCGACGCGCGTCGACCCTGCCATCCCATGGAGCAGGCTGCGATTGCGCAATCGGCTCCTCGAGATCCGGCAGTCCGACTTGGCGATGACCGACGAGGAGGCGGCCGAGCTCCTCGTCAGGGTCAGCCGTCGCGACATCTCCCCCGATGACCTCGCCGTGCTCATCTCCAGAACTGAAGGGTGGGCCGCCGGGCTGCAGCTGGCCGGCCTCACGCTCAAGTTCCAGCCCGACGCCGACGGCTTCGTCAGCGAGTTCGGCGGCACCGATCGGCTCATCGCCGACTACCTGGCCGAGGAGGTGCTCGGTGCGATCACCGATCAGGGACGCTCCGCACTGCTCCGGATGTCGCCGCTCGACACGATGACGGCCGAACTCGTCGATCACGTCCTCGAACGATCGGACGCGCACACGCTGTTCGAGCAGCTGGAGCACGAGTCGATGTTCTTCATCGCCCTGGATGCGCATCGTGAGCGGTTCCGGTTCCATCAACTCTTCCGTGATCTGCTGCGATACCGGCTCCGAGCAGAGGCACCCGATGAGGAGGCGCGGCTGCTGGTTCGCGCCGCGGAGTTCCACATCACTCGCGGCGAGCTGGCGCAGGCGATCGAGTACCTGTTGCGCGCACGGGAGTGGGATCGGGCCGTCGACGCCATCCTGACGCGAGGAAGCGACATCTTCGAGCTCGGCGAGATGAGCACGGTGATCCGCTGGATCTCCACCGTGCCCGAGGCGGTTCGCCACGACCGGCTCGATGTATCGCTCGAGCTGGGCCTCCTCGTGGGGATGCGGGGCGAGGCGGCGCACGCGGTCGACATCCTGACCAGGGTGGCGACCGATCCGCGTGCCAGCATCGGTCAGCGCATGGTCGCCCACTCATGGATCTCGGCGACCACGCAGTGGAATGCCCACCCCGCCGAGACGATTCGGGCGGCTGAGCGCGCGCTCACGCTGATGGCAGCGAATCCCGGTGCGGCGATTCCCGACATCATGCACCTCACCACGCCCGAACTCCTGGAAACCGTGACGGTCGGTTCGGGTGGCCGCTCCCACTTCCTCGCCGGCAACCCGGCCGAAGCCGAGGCCTGGTTCACCCGAGCGCTCCGCACCGAAGGGATCGCCTATCCACCGTTCCGGGTCGGGGCGCTCGGCTCGCTCGCCCTGCTGCGCGTCTGGTGCGGTCGGGCCCGCGATGCTGAACTGCTCGCCGCCGAAGCGCTCGAGACCGCCGCGCCGAGTGGCCTGCTGACGCATCCCATCATCGCCGACGCGTACTTCGCAGAGGCCATGGTGGCGTACGAGCGTGGCATCCCGGATGCCGCGGCCGCGCCATTGCGCGACGGCACGATTCGCGCAGAGGCGAACCACCGCACTCAGCTCGCGTGGATCTCGCGGTACCTGCGTGCGCTCCTCGCCAGTGCCGACGGCCGGTTCGACGAGGCCCTCGAACTCGTCGACCTGTCGAAGCACGACGCCACCTCGGCGCCCGCCCCCGTGATCCTCGAGCGGATGGTGGCGGTGCACATGTCGGTGCTTCGACGCACCGGGCGAAGCGAGGAGTCGCTGCGACTGCGTGGCGGGGCGCCTCCGACATCGACCCACGTCGCTTTCGAAACCGTCGCCGCCCTGCTCGCCCTCGGCCGCCGCGAGCCTGCTCGGCTCCTGCTCACCGAGATGCGGGCGCTCTTCGACGCAGAGGAGCCGCGCGGCGACGTCCAGTGGCTGGTGGCGCTGGCGTGGGTGGCCGAACTCGAGGGCGAGCATCACGTCGCCCTCGAGCAGATCGGCCTGGCACTCGATCGGGCCGAGGCCGACGGGCTCGTCGAGGTCTTCATCGGAACGGATCCCCTCGTGCTCGACCTCATCGCAGAGCTCTCGTCGGTGCGGGGCGGTCTCACCGACACGATCCTCGTGCGGTGGCGACAGACGCAGCCGGTCGACGTGAACGCCGGGCTTCCCGAGCCGCTCACCGAGCGGGAACTCGAGATCCTGGCGTACCTCCCCGGGCACTCGACCACAGCGGAACTCGCGAAGCTGTGCTTCGTGTCGGTGAACACGCTGAAGACCCACGTGATGCACATCTACCGCAAGCTCGGCGTCACCGGTCGAAGCGAGGCGATCACGCGGGCCCGCGAGCTCGGCCTGCTCGCTCCCGTCACCCCGACGGCACCCGCACGTGCGTGACCGCCTCGATCTCGACGTTGAGGCCGCGCAGCAGGTCGAGCACGCCGAGAAGCCGGGCCTGGTCGGGCACCACGCCGCGCAGGCGCGTCGATCCGGTCCCCGATGAGACGACGTCGAAGCCCTCGAGCTCGTCGATGATCATGGGGCTCAGTTCGCCCCGCACGACGATCTCGAACGTCTCGGCGTTCATGCGCTCCTCCGGATCATCGCGACGACGGAACGTCGCCGGTGCGTCGCCTCCGAGGTTCCTCGCTCTGCGTCGCCGTGGCATCACCCGAACCGGATGATTCGGATCATCCTGTTCGGGTGATGCGGCCAGAGTGTGCTGCGAGAACTGTTGGAACGGCGCGATGCAGCGTCATCGACGGATGAGACCGAGGTGCGAATCACATGACTGATCGAGACGTGGCGGAACTGGGACCGGTCGACTTCTTGGTCATCGAGTTCCCGGCGGGCCAGGCGAATTTCACGGGCGAGATCGCCGAGGAATTGGTGAGGCTCGTCGATTCGGGCACGATCCGGCTGATCGACGCCATTATCCTGACGAAAGACGCCGACGGCGCCGTCGAGGCCATGGAGCTGGCTGACGCGGGCGACCTCGGCGAGCTGGTCGAACTCGAAGCACAACTGGCGGAGCTGCTCGCCGCCGAAGATGTCGAGCAACTCGCGAACGCCATGGAGCCGGGCAGCGTCGCCGGCGTGCTCGTGTACGAGAACCTCTGGGCGGCACCCTTCGCGGCCGCCGCCAGACGGGCGGGCGGTCAATTGATCGCGAACGGCCGGATCCCGATCCAAGCGATCATCGCCTCGCTCGAGGCCGATGAAGCGCTCGAGACGACAGGAGCATGAGATGCCACTCAGAGCAGCACGCATCGGCCGGGTGGGCGTCATCGGCGCCCCGGTCGCCAAGGCCGCCGTCGTGAGTGCGGCGGTTCGACCGGGCCCTGCCCCGGTCGCGAAGGCCGCGGTGATCGGCGCCGCGGTGACCCCGGGTCGCCGTCGCCGTCTCTAGGCGTCTCGGTTTCCGGGAGGAGTGAGTCGTCTCATGACTTCGGGTGCGTCGGGCGGGTCTCGACATCCTCGGCGCCTACCGCGGCGGCCGGCCTCGAGCTTGGCCGAACGATGGACCACCGTCGACGGTCTCGACGTGTTCTACCGGGAGTCGCCCGAGCCGCCGGATGCCCCGGTGATGATGCACCTGCACGGCTTCGGCCTCTCGGGCCGGTACCTCCTGCCGACCGCCGAGCGGCTGTCAGGCGAGTTCCACACCCTGGTACCCGATCTCCCGGGATTCGGGCGCAGCGGCAAGGCGCCCGACCGCCTCGACGTGCCCGATCTCGCACACGCCGCGGCGCGCTTCCTCGATGAGAAGGGTGCCGAGAAGGCCACGCTGGTCGGCAACTCGATGGGGTGCCCGGTGATCCTCGAGTTCGCGTACCACCACCCGGAACGGCTCGAACGCGCGATCCTCGTGTCGCCGGCCGGCGGCGTGCACAACCAACCGCTGCGTCGCGCGATCGGCCAGCTCGCACGCGACGGCGGGCGCGAGCCGGCCCGGATGATGCGGGTGGCGACCCCGGACTACCTGCGGTTCGGGGTGCCGAGCACGTTCCGGATGTTCCAGGCGCTGACCCAGTACCCATCGCTCGAGCGACTGCTCGAACTGCGGATCCCGACGCTGGTGGTCATCGGCGATCGGGATCCGCTGTTGCCCGGCGCCGCCCGGGTGCAGGAGATTGCGGGTCGCACCGACAACCATGTGCTCGTGGTGATGATCGAGGGCGCGGCGCACGCGATCAACTTCAGTCATCCGGGGGAGCTGGCGCACGTCATCCGCCTGTTCATGGCCGACCAGCCGATCGTCGACGACCCCGGGTCGCCGGGTCACTCGAGCGTGTACGAGATCCATCGCGGCACGCATCATCCACCGCCGAACGGCTGAACGCGCAGCGAGGCATCGAACCGCGACGACATCACCCGAACAGGATGATTCGGTCGACGGGCAGCGTCGATACCGTGAGCCGCGTCGTCACCGACCGAGGACCTTTGGAGGAACGTCATGACGCCTGATCGCCACGCGCGCACCATGCTGCCGATCCCGGATCGCCCGTCGCCGGGTCTCACGACCTACGATGCGAAGGACCCCGACACCGCGTACCCGCCGATCGAGCCGCTGCGGCCGCCAGAGGGCGCTCCGAACGTGCTGATCGTGCTGCTCGACGACGTCGGTTTCGGTGCGTCCAGCGCCTTCGGCGGCCCGTGCGCGACGCCCAATGCCGAGAAGCTCGCGGCAGGTGGGCTGAAGTACAACCGATTCCACACCACCGCGCTCTGTGCGCCGACACGTGCGGCGATGCTGAGCGGGCGCAACCACCACTCGGTCGGCATGGGCAGCATCACCGAGACCGCCACGTCGGCTCCCGGCAACAGCTCGCTGAAGCCGAATACCAAGGCGCCCCTGCCGATGACCCTGAAGCTCAACGGGTACTCGACGGCGCAGTTCGGCAAGTGCCACGAGGTGCCGGTGTGGCAGTCGTCGCCGATGGGGCCGTTCGACGCGTGGCCCTCCGGCGGCGGCGGTTTCGAGACCTTCTACGGATTCATCGGCGGCGAGAACAACCAGTGGGATCCGGCACTCTACGAGGGCACCACCCCGGTCGAGCCGCCGGCGACGCCCGAAGAGGGGTATCACCTCACCGAGGACCTCGCCGACCACGCGGTCAGCTGGATCCGCACGCAGAAGGCGCTCATGCCCGATAAGCCGTTCTTCGTGTACTTCGCGCCCGGTGCGACGCACGCGCCGCACCACGTGCCGCCCGAGTGGCCCGAGAAATACAAGGGCATGTTCGCCGACGGCTGGGACGCGCAGCGGGAGAAGACCTTCGCGCGGCAGAAGGAGCTCGGGATCATCCCCGCCGACGCCGAACTCACCCCGCGTCACGACGCGATCCCCGCGTGGGACGACATGCCCGACGAGCTGAAGCCGGTGCTCGAACGCGAGATGGAGGTCTACGCGGGCTTCCTCGAGCACACCGACCACCACGTCGGGCGGGTGATCGACGCGATCGACGACCTCGGCGTGCTCGACAACACGATCATCTACTACATCATCGGCGACAACGGGGCATCCGCCGAGGGCACCGTCAACGGCGCCTTCAATGAGATGGCGAACTTCAACGGCATGGCGGCACTCGAGACCCCGGAGTTCATGGCCTCGAAGATGGACGAGTTCGGATCGCCCAGCTCGTACAACCACTACGCGGTGGGCTGGGCGTGGGCGATGGACACCCCGTTCCAGTGGACGAAGCAGGTCGCCTCGCACTGGGGCGGCACCCGCAACGGCACCATCGTGCACTGGCCGAACGGCATCACCGAGAAGGGCGGCCTTCGGTCGCAGTTCACGCACTGCATCGACGTGGCGCCCACGATCCTCGAGGCTGCGGGGCTGCCCGAACCGACCATGGTGAACGGCGTGATGCAGTCGCCCATGGAGGGCACGAGCATGCTGTACAGCTTCAACGAACCGGATGCCGCAGAACGCCATGACCTGCAGTACTTCGAGATGTTCGGCAACCGCGGCGTCTACCACAAGGGCTGGAGCGCGGTCACCAAGCACCGTACGCCGTGGCTGCTCACCGAGGCGGACATTCCGGCATTCGACGACGACGTGTGGGAGCTCTACGACGGCAGCGGCGACTACAGCCAGGCGCGCGACCTCTCGGCGGAGCATCCCGAGAGGCTGCACGTGCTGCAGCGGCTCTGGCTGATCGAAGCGGTCAAGTACAACGTGCTGCCGATCGACGACCGCACCGGCGAGCGGCTGAACCCCGACCTGGCGGGAAGGCCGACCCTCGTGCGCGGAACCTCCCAGCTGCTCTTCGCCGGCATGGGCCGGCTCTCGGAGAACAGCGTGGTGAGCATCAAGAACAAGTCGTTCTCGGTCACCGCAGAGCTCGAGATTCCCGACAACGGCGCGAACGGCGTGATCATCGCACAGGGCGGTCGCTTCGGCGGGTGGAGCGTCTTCGTCAGTGGCGGGAAGGCGAAGTTCGTCTACAACGTGCTCGGCATCCAGTCGTTCGCGATCGAGGCCGAGCGGCCGATTCCCTCCGGCACCCACCAAGTGCGCATGGAGTTCGCCTACGACGGCGGTGGCCTCGCAAAGGGCGGCGACGTCACGCTGTACTACGACGGCGAACAGGTGGGCAGCGGCAGGGTCGGAGCCACTCAGCCGATGGTCTTCTCCGCCGACGAGACCACCGACGTCGGCTACGAGTCGGGCACCCCGGTCAGTTCCGATTACACGCCGCAGTCGAGTCGGTTCACCGGGAAGATCAACTGGGTGCAGATCGACACGGGCGACGACGACCATGATCACCTGATCGATCCCGATGAGCGGCTGCGCATCGCGATGGCAAGGCAGTAGGTTCGAGAAAAGGGGAGGAACACTCATGACGGAATTCGAGTACGGTCCGGTCGAGCTCTATGTCGTCGGCTTCGCGGGCGACCGCCCAGACGACGGCACGCTCGAGGCGATCGGTGAGCTCATCGAGGGCGGTGAGATCCGCCTGCTCGACCTACTGGTGGTCTCCCGCCACGAAGACGGCGGCGTGTTCGTCACCGAATTCGAAGACGTGAGCGAGGGGTACGGGTTCGGGTCGGTCGAGCTCGAGGCAGTCGGGCTCGTCGCCGACGATGACGCGAAGGAGCTCGCCCAGGGCATTCCGCCGGGCACGTCGGGCGCGATCCTCGCGATCGAGTTGCTGTGGGCCAAGCACCTCGCGTCGCGATTCGCCGCCTCAGGGGGAGTGGTACTGCAGACCGAACGTATTCCCGCGCCCGTCGTGAACGCGGCGCTGGCCGAAGCAGAAGTGGAGTAGAAGATGCCGTTCAGAAGAATGGGCCGCCCGGGACTGATCGGGATGGCCGCACGCACCGCCGTCGTCGCCGGCACCGCCACCGCCGTGAGCGGCGGCATGCAGCGCCGCCAGCAGGAGAAGGCGGACCAGCAGTACGAGGCGCAGCAGTACGAGGCGCAACAGCAGCAGGCGCAGATGGATGCCGCGGCCGCACAGGCCGTGGCGGCCCAGCAGGCCGCTGCACCCGCAGCGCCTGCCGCGCCGGCGGGAGGCGTCGACGTGGTGGCCGAGTTGCAGAAGCTGGCTGGGCTGCGCGAGCAGGGCATCCTCACCGATGACGAGTTCGCGGCAGCGAAGTCCAAGCTGCTCGGTTGACGTCCGGCGACCGAGAACACGGCCATCAGACCCCGGTACACCGCGAATTCACAGGCCAGCACCTGTCGCGGCATCCGTCGCCGTGCCTAGGGTGAGGCATGACCATCTCGCTCAGGGGGATCTCAACGGCGGTGCCGTCGACCGTGCTCATCCAGGATGAGGTGCGCGACGTCTTCGCTTCGCAACCCGGATTGAACCGGCTCGCGCAGCGCATCGTCTCGACGTCGTTCAACGTGTCGGGCATCGACACCCGACACACGGTGCTCGAAGAGCTGAGTCGCGATGCGCACCCCGACGTGCCGGTCTTCTTCGACATCGACAGCGGTGAGCTGCTGCTGCCCGGAACCAAGGCACGCAACGAGATCTACGCCGAGCAGGCCACCTCGCTCTACGTCGAGGCGGGCCGCGCGGCGATCGCGGCGACGCCAGGCATCGAGGCATCCGATGTCACGCATGTCGTGACCGTCTCGTGCACCGGGTTCTACGCGCCCGGCCCCGACTTCATGGTCGCGCGCGAACTCGGGCTGAACGCCGGCGTCGAGCGGTACCACCTCGGATTCATGGGCTGCTACGCCGCCATTCCCGCCCTGCGCATCGCCAAGCAGTTGTGCGAAGCGGATGCCGCAGCGGTCGTGCTCGTCATCAGCGTCGAGCTCTGCACGCTGCACCTTCGCACGTCGAACGACCCCGACACGATCGTGGCGTCGTCGTTGTTCGCCGACGGCGCGGCATCCGGAATCGTCACCGCCCGCCCGCCCGCCGAGGGAGAGCGGGCGTTCGACCTCGACCGCTTCGCGACGCGAATCACGCCGACGGGTGAGGGCGACATGGCGTGGAAGATCGGCGACCACGGCTTCGAGATGGTGCTCTCGAACGCGATCCCGGCGATCATCGACGAGCACATCACGGGTGCGATCGAGCCGCTGGTCGACCATGACCCTGCACTGACGGATGCGCTGGCGACGGATGCCGCGGGCGACGCGATCGCGCACTGGGCGATCCATCCCGGGGGGCGCAGCATCCTCGACAAGGTCGAGTCGCGTCTGAAGCTCACCGAGGCACAGCTCGTGCCCGCCCGCGAGACCCTGCGCGACTTCGGCAACATGTCGAGCGCGACGGTGATGTTCGTGCTGCGCAACATCCTCGACTCGGATGCCGCTGCCGACGGCGACCGGGTCGCCGCGATGGCGTTCGGCCCAGGGCTCACGGTCGAGTCGGCGCTCTTGACCGTGCGAGCCTGAGGTGCCCGTTCCCGTGCGCGTGCGCGTGCCCGTGCCCGTTCCCGTTCCCGTGGAACAACGATGAGGTGGCTGGAGGCGCGCGACGCCGACGCCGTCGAGCTCATGGACGCACCTGATGCCGACCTCGCGACGCCCGAGCGCACGTACGATCGGTTCCGGCTCGTGAACGCGGTGGTGTCGAACCAGCGCGCGGTGTACACGCGGTGGATCCGGCCGCGCCTCTCGACGACGGTGACCCGGCGGGTGCTCGACATCGGCACCGGCGGGGCCGACCTGCCGCGGGCACTGCTCAGGTGGGCGCGCGCCGACCATCTTCGCCTCGAGGTGACCGCGATCGACCCCGATTCGCGCGCGCTCGACTGGGCGCTCGCGCAACCGGCAGAGCAGGGCCTCGTGCTGCGGCGCGTGATGAGCCGAGAACTCGCCGAAGCCGGTGAGCGGTTCGAGGTGGTGACGTCGAACCACGTGCTGCACCACCTCGACGGGCGGGAGTTCGGGGCGCTGCTCGCCGACTCCGAGCGGCTCGCGGCGGGCGGCGGGGTCGCGGTGCACGGCGACATCGAGCGGAGCCGGCTGGGCTACCTGGGGTTCTGGCTCGGCACCCTGCCGTTCGCGCGCAACCTGCTCGCGGGGTCGTACATTCGCGCCGATGGGCTCACGTCGATCCGGCGTAGTCACACCGCGGAGGAGCTCGCGGCCGTGCTGCCCACGGAGTGGCGCGTGCGCCGCGGGTTTCCGTCGAGGCTCGAGGTGGTGTGGGGGGCGGATGCCTGAGCCGGTCGATCCCAGTCCCGACGCGCCCGACGCGCTCGACGCACCCGACGCGCGCCACGACGTCGTCATCGTCGGTGGCGGACCGGTGGGCCTGCTGCTCGGATGCCTCCTCGCCCGCCGCGGCCGCGACGTCGTCGTGCTCGAGCGGCGCACGAACCGCTCGGGCCGTTCGCGTGCGATCGGCATCCACCCGCCTGGCCTGCGCGCGCTCGCCGCGGTCGGCCTCGACGACGAGGTGCGCCGCCGCGCCGCCCCGATCACGGGCGGACGTGTCACGTGCGAGGGCCGAGTGCTCGGCGCCATGTCGTTCGCCCGCGCCGGCACGGTGCTCTCGTTGCCGCAGCTCGAGACCGAGGACCTGCTCGAGCGGCGCCTCGAGGAGCTGCGCCCCGGTGGCCTGCGTCGCGGGGTCGAGGTGCACGCCATCCACGACCGCGGCACGCACGTCGAGGTCACGGGTGACGCGGGCGGCGAGCCCGTGTCGGTGAGTGCGTGGTACGCGGTGGGTGCCGACGGGGTGCGCAGCGGCATCCGGGACCAACTCGGCATCGGCTGGATCGAGCGGCGCGGTCGCGCCCACTACGTGATGGCCGACACGCGCGACGACACGGGTGAGCCCGAGCATGCGCTGCTGCACTTCGAGCCCGCGGGCGTGGTCGAGTCGTTCCCGATGCCGGGCGCGATGCGGCGCTGGGTCGCGTGGGTGCGGCGCCCGCTGGCCGAACCGACACCCGCGGCGCTCGCCACGATCGTGCGGTCGCGCACCGGTGGCGCGTTCGATCCGGATGCCGCGGAGGCGCCGAGCGCGTTCGAGGCCAGGCAACACCTCGCCGAGCGGATGTCGCAGGGCCGCGTCGCGCTCGCCGGAGATGCCGCGCATGAGATCAGCCCGATCGGCGGGCAGGGCATGAACCTCGGCTGGCTCGACGCGCTGCGCCTCGATCACGAGCTCGCGGCCGCCCTGAAGGTGGGGGCGCCGTTCGAGGCATTCGATACGTACGACCAGGTGCGGCGCGCCTCGGCCGCACGCGCTATCCGCCAGGCGGCGTTCAACATGACGATGGGCGCGCCTGCGGCAGGCCTGCGCCTGCGAGTGCGCAACGCGGCCGTGCGCGTGCTCGGGGTACCGCCGCTGCGCGGCCTGCTCGCGCGGGCCTTCACGATGCGTTGGCTGTAGCCCAGTGGCTCGGGGCTCAGGCCGCGATGCGAGTGAGCAGGAACACCGGGATGAGTCGGTCGGTCTTCTCCTGGTACCCGTCGTACGCGGGCCAGGTCTCGTTCGCCCGCCGCCACCAGGTCTCGCGCTCCTCGCCCTCGAGTTCGCGCGCCAGGTAGTCGTGCTTCTCTGCCCCGTCCTGCAGTTCGACACGCGGGTGCTTCGTGAGGTTCCAATACCAGACCGGATGCGTCGGCTGCCCGCCCCTCGACGCGACGACCGCGTACTCGCCGTCGTGTTCGACCCGCATGAGCGCGGTCTTCCGCAGCTTGCCGGTCTTCGCTCCGACCGAGGTCAGCACGATGATCGGCCGCCCGCGCAGCAGGTTCGCCTCCTGGCCGTTCGTCGCCTCGAACGTCTCGGCCTGCTTGCGCGCCCAGCCCGACGTGCTCGGTTCGTACACTCCCTCGAGCGGCATGCGCCCTCCTTCTCATGGTGTCCTCCTCAACCACAACACGAATCGAATGGGCGGGCATTCCCGTCCCCCTGATCGCATGACAATGACGAGTTCGACGACATGACACCGATCGTCGGCGACGCGTGCGCCGCGGAGCTCGAGGGCCTGTTCGCGAGCTGATGGCTTGCGTCCTCCACTCTTGTGCGTGAGCCGCAAGCGGTGCAGTGTCGTAAGTGATCGATGTCATCAGCAGGGGGAGTGGCCAATGGCGCAGTCGGCAAGCGAATCCGTCCAATCGGCGAACCGGGCGTTGCTCGGTTCTCTGCCGTTCGACGACGTTCAAGATGCGGATGACGCCGACCGCGGATTCCTCGGGGCGCTCGAGCCGGCGGTCATCCACGCAGCTGACGGCCGCGTGGTGTGGGATGCCGGTGCGTACGGGTTCCTGGCGGGGGAGGCACCGCCGACGGTGAACCCGAGCCTGTGGCGGCAGTCGCAACTCGTCGCCAGGCAGGGCCTCTACGAGGTGACGCCCGGCATCTACCAGGCGCGCGGCCTCGACCTCTCGAACATCACCTTCGTCGAGGGTGACACGGGCGTGATCGTCATCGACCCGCTCATCTCGACCGAGACGGCCGCCGCCGCGCTCGGCCTGTACCGTGCGCATCGAGGTGACCGGCCGGTGGTTGCCGTCATCCACACCCACAGTCATGTCGATCACTTCGGCGGCGTGTTCGGCGTGGCATCCGTCGACGACGTCGAAGCCGGCAAGATCGCCGTGATCGCGCCAGAGGGCTTCGTCGAGCACGCGGTGGCCGAGAACGTCTATGCGGGGCCCGCCATGGCCCGCCGCGCGGGCTACATGTACGGCGCAGCGCTGGCGAAGGGTCCGCAGGGGCAGGTCGGTGCGGGGCTCGGGCAGTCGACCTCGAGCGGTGAGGTCGGGCTGATCGTGCCCACCCTCGAGATCCGCGAGACCGGTGAGACGCACACGATCGACGGTCTCGAGATCGAATTCCAGATGGCGCCGGGCACCGAAGCGCCGGCCGAGATGCACTTCTACTTCCCGCGGTATCGAGCGCTGTGCATGGCCGAGAACGCGACGCACACCCTGCACAACCTGCTCACCCTGCGCGGTGCGCTCGTTCGCGACCCGCACATCTGGGCGACGTACCTCACCGAGGCGATCGAGACGTTCGCAGGTCGAGCGGATGTCGCATTCGCCTCGCACCACTGGCCGACCTGGGGCACCGAGCGCATCGCCACCTTCCTCTCGACCCAGCGCGACCTGTACGCCTACCTGCACGACCAGACCCTGCGGATGCTCAACCAGGGCCTCACGGGCGCCGAGATCGCCGAGGTCATCCAGCTTCCCCCCGCACTCGAGCAGGCGTGGAACGCGCGCGGATACTACGGTTCGGTCAGCCACAACGTGAAGGCGATCTACCAGCGCTACATGGGATGGTTCGACGGCAACCCAGCTCGGCTGTGGCCGCATCCGCCCGCCGAGCTCGCCACGCGGTACGTCGCCGTGCTCGGTGGCGTCGACGCGGTGGTGCAACTCGCCCGCACGGCCTACGACGAGGGCGACCTGCGCTGGGCGGCCACGCTGCTCGATCACGCCGTCTTCGCGTCGCCCGATCACGCCGATGCACGGACGCTCTACGCGGACACGCTCGAACAGCTCGCCTACGGCGCGGAGAACGGCACATGGCGCAACTTCTTCCTCTCGGGAGCGACCGAACTGCGCGAGGGCAACTTCGGGACGCCGACGCAGACGTCATCTTCGTCGATCCTCGGCCAGCTCACGCCGACGCAGCTGCTCGACGCGATCGCCATCTCGGTCGACGGGCCCAAGGCGTGGGACCTCGATCTCGCATTCGACCTCACGTTCACCGATCTCGAACAGAACTTCCGGATCACCCTGCGCAACGGCGTGCTCGTGTATGTCGAGCGGGCCGCGGCATCCGATGCTCCGCTCACCGTTCGGCTCGCGAAGGCGCGCATGATCGCGATGCTCGGGGGTGACACGACGAGCCCGGGGCTCGAGCTCGAGGGTGACCCAGGAGTGCTGCAGTCCCTGCTCGGAGTGCTGGTGCAGGGCGATCCCGCGTTCGACATCGTCGTTCCGTAGGGGTTCGGCGCCGCTCGAACATGCTCGGAATACGCGTCTGTTCGGCAAAGTTGAGTTTGGTAGACTCAAGTTTGACAAAGGGGCTGTGTTTCCCGGAAAGGATTGCCCATGGCCAACATGCAGGGCGCGCCGAGCTCGCAAGAGGAGCAGCAGTCGGCGCTCGAACAGTTCGGCGTGAACCTCACCGACCTCGCGAAGGCGGGCAAGCTCGACCCGGTGATCGGTCGTGACTCCGAGATCCGCCGCGTCAGCCAGGTGCTGACCCGCCGCACGAAGAACAACCCCGTGCTCATCGGCGAACCGGGCGTCGGCAAGACCGCGGTCGTCGAGGGCCTCGCGCAGCGCATCGTCGCGGGCGACGTGGCCGACTCGCTGAAGGGCAAGCAGCTCGTGTCGCTCGACATCTCGGCGCTCGTCGCCGGCGCGATGTACCGCGGCCAGTTCGAGGAACGCCTGAAGAGCGTACTCAAGGAGATCAACGAGGCCGAGGGCGAGATCATCACCTTCGTCGACGAGCTGCACCTGCTCATGGGCGCGGGCGGCGGCGAGGGCTCGGTCGCGGCATCCAACATGCTGAAGCCCATGCTCGCGCGCGGCGAACTGCACCTCATCGGTGCCACCACGCTCGACGAGTATCGCGAGTACATCGAGAAGGATGCCGCGCTCGAACGCCGCTTCCAGCAGGTGTACGTCGGCGAGCCGTCGGTCGAAGACACCATCGCGATCCTTCGCGGGCTCAAGGGCCGGTACGAGGCCCACCACGGAGTCACCATCTCGGATGCCGCGCTCGTCGCCGCGGCATCCCTCTCGAATCGCTACATCACGGCACGCCAGCTGCCCGACAAGGCGATCGACCTCATCGACGAGGCGATGAGCCGGCTGAAGATGGAGATCGACTCGAGCCCCGTCGAGATCGACCAGCTCAAGCGCCAGGTCGACCGGATGAAGCTCGAGGAGCTCGCCCTCAAGAAGGAGAAGGACGACGCCTCGAAGGAGCGTCTCGCGAAGCTGCGCGAGACCCTCATCGAACAGGAGCGCGAACTCGCGTCGCTCGAGGAGCGGTGGGCGCGCGAGCGCATGGGCCTGAATCGCGTCGGCGAGCTGAAGAAGAAGCTCGACGAGGCGATCACCGAGCGCGACCGGGCCATGCGCGAGGCCGACTACCAGCGCGCCTCGCAACTCGAGTACGAGACGATCAAGCAACTCCAGCGCGACCTCGAGGCGGCCGAGCAGGCCGATGCGACCCTCGCGTCGACGGGCTCACCGAACGAAGGGCGCATGGTGAACGAGCAGGTGACCGAGGGCGACATCGCCCAGGTCATCGCGCAGTGGACCGGGATTCCCGTCGGCAAGCTGCTTCAGGGCGAGACCGAGAAGCTGCTGCAGCTCGAGAGCGAGCTCGGCAAGCGGCTCATCGGGCAGAAGCGAGCCGTGGCATCCGTCGCCGACGCCGTGCGTCGCTCGCGTGCCGGGATCAGCGACCCGAACCGGCCCACCGGCTCATTCCTCTTCCTCGGGCCGACCGGCGTCGGCAAGACCGAGCTTGCCAAGGCGCTCGCCGAGTTCCTCTTCGATGACGAGCACGCCATGGTGCGCATCGACATGTCGGAGTACGGCGAGAAGTTCTCGGTGTCGCGCCTCGTCGGCGCCCCTCCCGGCTACGTCGGCTACGACCAGGGCGGCCAGCTCACCGAGGCCGTGCGGCGCCGGCCCTACTCGGTGATCCTGTTCGACGAGGTCGAGAAGGCGCACCCCGAAGTGTTCGACGTGCTGCTGCAGGTGCTCGACGACGGCCGGCTGACCGATGGGCAGGGTCGCACGGTCGACTTCCGCAACACGATCCTCATCCTCACGTCGAACCTCGGGTCGCAGTACCTCATCGACCCGTCGCTCAGCTGGGACGAGAAGGAGCAGGCCGTGCTCCAGACCGTGCGACAGGCGTTCAAGCCCGAGTTCGTGAACCGGCTCGACGACATCGTCGTGTTCTCGTCGCTGTCACAGGAGGAGCTCGCCGAGATCGTGAACCTCTACATCGATCGGCTCTCGGTGCGACTGCAGGACCGTCGTCTCGAGCTCGGCGTCACGCCTGACGCCCGCGCCTGGCTCGCCGAGCGCGGCTACGATCCGCTCTACGGGGCCCGGCCGTTGCGCCGACTCATGCAGCGCGAGATCGACGACCGCCTCGCGCGGTCACTGCTGAACGGCGAGATCCGCGACGGCGACAGCGTGGTGGTCGGACTCGCCGAGAACGGCGACGAGCTGACGGTCGGGCGCGCCGACGTGTCGGTCGGGGCCGGTGGGGTCGGTGCCGATGGCGCCGACGACGACATCATCGACGCCGAGATCGTCGAGTAGGTCGCGGCACCCTGTCACACCGTGTTTCCGTTCGCGCGTTGCGTCGCTGTCCCAGCGAGCGCACCGCGCGCGAACGGAAACCTCGGCCGGGTGCCGCGGCGCGGGCAGGTCAGTCGCCGACGGGCGACGGTGACGGCGCGGGCTCGGGCGACGGCTCGGGCACGCCGTTCGCGCTCGCCGGGATGCGGCGTTCGAGCGCACCGGCCAGCACCCCGATGCCGAGGCAGCCGACCACCATGACGGCGATGTACACCACGGGCAGCCCCTGATCGAGCAGGATGCCCGCCGCGATCGGTCCGGTGATCGCGCCGCCCTGGAACGCCGCCGAGTTGATCGCGTTGTAGCGGCCGCGGTTGCGGTCGGAGGCGAGGTCGTTGTACATCGCCGGCACCGTCGGTTGCAGCAGGGTCTCGCCGAACGCGAACACCCCCATGTAGGCCAGCACGCCGATCGCCGCCGCGAGCGTGCCCGGCAGCAGCCCTGCGGCGCCCAGGATCAGCCACGACGCCGCCCAGACCAGCGCCATCACCCACATCACCCTGGTGCGCCGCTTGCCGGTGATGTACTTGAGCACGGCGAACTGCAACAGCACGATGACGAGGGTGTTGACGGCGAAGGCGAAGCCGATCACGCGAGTCGAGACCTCAGCCACCTGTCGGGCGTACGCGGGGAAGCCGGCCTCCATCTGTCCGTACCCGATGAACATGGCGAGGAAGGTGAGCAGCGTCAGCCACAGCACCGCCGGCCGACGGAGGATCTCGCGGTAGCCCGCCGTCGGCGGGGCGTCGTCTGATGGCTCGGCGTGGGTGCGCACGTGTCGCAGCGGCCCGAGAAGCAGTGCGGCCGGCACCATGCAGCTGATCGCGTCGATGAGGAAGATCACCGTGAACGTCTCGGGCGAATCGACGTCGACGTAGAACCCGCCGATGATGCCGCCTACGCCGATGCCGAGGTTCACGAGGGCGAAGTTGACGCCGAAGTACTGCTGACGCAGGTCGCCCTCGACCACCGCGGCGATCAACGCGTTGAATCCGGGCCAGGAAACGCCGAAGTTCACCCCGATCAGCACAAGGGCGACCGCTGCGACCGCGGGATGGGTCGCGAACGCGAGCAGCGTGCAGCCCGCGATCATCGCGGCGAGCCCGGTGAGCAGCACGACGCGGGCGCCGAACCGGTCGATGAGCGTGCCGCCCGGGCCGGTCACGATCAGCCCGACGATCGCGATCACGCTCATTAACCCGCCTGAGAGCCCGAGGTCGAAGCCCCGTACCTCGTGCAGGTAGATGATCGTGAACGGCAGGGTCAATCCCCGGCCGAGCGTCTGGATCGCGACCGTCGAGAGCAGCCACCGACCCTCGGTGGGAAGCGCGCTCCAGAAGCCCTTGATGCCGATCACTTGAATATTCTGCCGAATGCCACCGACATCGCACACACCCGGGGTTCACCTTGCGGCCGTACGCTGCCCACATGCTGTTGCGTGAGGGCACGACGCGGCGCGATCTCGTCGTCGAGACCGACGCGGGTGCGGTGCGTGGCATCCGCCGCAGGGGCGTGCGCATGTGGCGGGGCATCCCGTACGCCGCGTCAACCGCAGGCGACGGCCGCTTCCGCGCCCCGCAGCCCGTGCAGCCGTGGGCCGGCGTGCGCGATGCGACGCGCTTCGGGCCGGTCGCACCGCAGAAGCGTCGAGGCCAGTTCATCGGTGCCGCCCCGCACCTGCCGCGCAGCGAGGACTGCCTGAGCCTCAACATCACCGCCCCCGACGACGCCGCGCGCGACGACGAGGCGCCCGGCCGAGTCCGGCCGGTGATGGTGTTCATCCACGGCGGCGCCTACAGCGTCGGTTCGTCGGGCGAGTACCCGCGGCAGGGCCAGGGCCTGGTCCGCAACCACGGGGTGGTGTACGTGAGCCTCAACTACCGGCTCGGCGCGCTCGGGTGGCTCGACTTCAGGGAGTACTCGTCGCCGCGGCATCCGTTCGACTGCAATCTCGGGCTCCGCGACCAGGTGGCAGCGCTCGAGTGGGTGCGCCGCAACATCGGCGCATTCGGCGGCGACCCGGGCAACGTCACGCTGTTCGGCGAATCCGCGGGTGCCAACTCGGTCACGACCCTCATGGCGGTGCCGGCCGCAGAAGGACTGTTCGCCCGGGCGATCGCGCAGAGCTCGCCCGCGAACGCCGTGTACCTTCCCGAGACGGCGGCCGCGTGGGCGCGCGAATACGTGGCGATCCTCAGCGGCCTGGTCGACGACGACGACCTCGAGAGCGAGTCGACGGATGCCGCGGCCACGATGCTGCGCGCCGCCGATCCCATGCTGCTCGCCGACGCGACGACCGCCCTCACGGTGCGCACGCCCGACGAGAACCCGGGCACGATCAGCCTCGCGCCCGTGATCGACGGCGAGTTCCTGCCGCATCGGCCGCTCGACGCATTCCGCGACGGGCTCGCGCACCGCGTGCCGCTCCTGATCGGCACCAACGACCGTGAGGGGTCGCTCTTCGAGGGGCGCATCAGCATCCTGCCGTCGACGAAACCGCGCATCCGCGCGATCTTCACGAACACGAGGAAGACGGCGCGCAAGGCGATCACGCGGCAGTATCCCGGGTTGCCCGCTCGGCGCCCTGCCGCCGATTTCGCCGGCGACTTCACGTTCTGGTTCCCGACGGTGAAGGCGGCCGAGCGGCACTCGCGGTTCGCGCCCGTGTACGTCTACCGCTTCGACGCGGCGCCCCGGATGCCACGGCTGCTCGGCCTCGACGCGACCCACGGCATGGAGCTCTTCGCCCTGTTCGAGAAGTTCGACACGCCGGTCGGCGCCGCGCTCACCCTGCTCGGAGGGCGGCGGATGTTCCGCGAGGCCGGGCGACGGATGCAGCAGTACTGGACGTCGTTCGCGGCATCCGGCGTGCCCGGCCCGACGTGGCCGCGCTACGACGAGGTGGATCGCGCCACCTTCGTCTTCGACGG
>DASSBT010000032.1:0-10514 GCA_035698465.1 Agromyces sp.
GCGGGCGAACTGCTCGAGCTACCTGTGCCGGTCGGCACCGTCGTGAAAGACCCCGACGGCACCGAACTCGCCGATCTCACCGAACCGGGCATGCGTTTCGTCGCCGCCCCGGGCGGGCAGGGCGGGCTCGGAAACGCTGCCCTGGCCTCGACCAAGCGCAAGGCACCCGGCTTCGCGCTCCTCGGAACCCCCGGGTTCGAGGGCGAGGTCACACTCGAACTGAAGACCATCGCGGATGTCGCACTCGTCGGGTTCCCCTCGGCGGGCAAGTCGAGCCTCATCGCCGCCCTCTCCGCCGCACGGCCGAAGATCGCCGACTACCCGTTCACCACGCTGCATCCGAATCTCGGCGTCGTCCAGGCAGGAGACCACCGCTTCACCGTTGCCGACGTCCCCGGTCTCATCGAGGGTGCGAGCGAGGGCAAGGGGCTCGGCCTCGAGTTCCTCCGGCACGTCGAACGATGCTCCGCACTGCTCCACGTCATCGACTGTGCGACCCTCGAGCCAGGTCGCGACCCGATCAGCGACCTCGACATCATCCTCGGGGAGCTCGGTGCCTACCCGGTGCCCGAGGGCCAGGTGCCGCTCCTCGAGCGCCCGCAGCTCATCGCGCTCAACAAGATCGACGTGCCAGAGGCGCGCGACCTGGCCGAGCTGGTGCGCCCTGAACTCGAATCACGCGGGTATCGCGTGTTCGAGATCTCGACCGTGAGCCACGAGGGCCTCCGCCAACTCGGGTACGCGCTCGGCGAGGTCGTCGACACGGCCAGGGCGACGGCCGCGACAACGCCTGAGGCGCCTCGCATCATCCTTCGGCCGAAGGCCGTCGACGACTCGGGCTTCGTCGTACGACCAGAGGGCGGCAGCTACGGCACGATCTATCGCGTGCTCGGTGCGAAGCCCGAGCGCTGGGTTGCGCAGACCGACTTCACCAACGACGAGGCTGTCGGGTTCCTCGCCGACCGCCTCGCACGGCTCGGTGTCGAAGACGAACTGGTGCGCGCCGGCGCCGTGGCCGGTTCCACCGTCGTCATCGGGCCGGGGTCGGGCGTGGTCTTCGACTGGGAACCCACACTCACCTCGACCGCCGAGCTCATCACCGCACCGCGTGGCGCCGACCTTCGACTCGATCAGAACCGTCGAGCGACTCGTAACGAGCGCCGAGACGAGTATCACGAGCGTATGGATGCCAAGGCCGAAGCGCGCGCCGAACTGCAGCGGGAGCGCGATGCGGGTCTCTGGTCCGACGAACCCGATGAGGTCGCCGAGACCGACGAGGTCGCCGAGACCGACGAGATCGTCGCGGCGACCGATGACACCGACCACGCACCGGCCGACCAGCCGGTCGTCGACGGCGCAGCATCCCGGGAGGACGAACGGTGACACCTGGCACACGTGCCGAGATCAGCCACGCGAAACGCGTCGTCGTGAAGGTCGGCTCGTCGTCGATCAGTGGCGGGAACTCGGGCCAGATCGCACCACTGGTCGATGCGCTGGCAGACGTGCACGGACGCGGCACCGAGGTCGTGCTCGTCTCCTCGGGTGCCATCGCCACCGGCATGCCGTACCTCAGGCTCGACGAACGCCCCACCGATCTCGCGACACAGCAGGCTGCGGCATCCGTCGGCCAGAACCTGCTCGTGTTCCGTTACCAGGACTCGCTCGACCGGTACGGCATCGTCGCCGGCCAGGTGCTGCTCACCGCGGGCGACCTCGAACACTCGACACCGCGTTCCAACGCACAGCGCGCCATGGACCGACTCCTCGCCCTGCGAATCCTGCCGATCGTGAACGAGAACGACACGGTCGCAACCCACGAGATCCGCTTCGGCGACAACGACCGGCTCGCGGCGCTCGTCGCCGAGCTCATCGGCGCCGACCTGCTCGTGCTCCTCTCCGACGTGGACGCGCTCTACACGAAGCCTCCGCACATCTCCGGTGCGGAGCGCATCACCCACGTGCCATTCCGGGATGCACTCTCGGGCGTGGAGATCGGTACGATCGGTCGCGCCGGTGTCGGCACCGGGGGAGCGGAGACGAAGGTGTCCGCCGCCAGGGTCGCCGCCGAAGCCGGCGCTGCGGTGCTCATCACGGCCACGACCCTCGTGCGCGAGGCGCTCGCGGGCGCTGAGATCGGAACCTGGTTCGACGCCGGGCCCCGACGTCACACGACCGGAGTGGATGTGCCGGTCGAATAGGCTGGTTGCATGCTCGAACCCGACCTCGACACGACCGTGCTCGACGCGCGCCTCGCCGCCGCGAAGGAGGCGTCGTACCGGCTCGCGCAGGCCACGACCGCCGAGAAGGATGCCGCGCTCGAGCGGGTGTCCGAACTCCTGCGGGAGCGCGCTGCCGAGATCATCGAGGCGAACGTCCGCGACCTCGAGGCCGGCCGAACCGCGGGCCTCGCGATCGGGCTCCTCGATCGCCTGCAGCTCGATGAACGACGTGTCGGTGCCCTCGCCGATGCCGTGCTCGAGGTCATCGCGCTCACCGATCCGATCGGCGAGACGGTGAGTGGCCGTTCGCTGCCGAGCGGGGTTCGGATCGACCAGGTGCGCGTGCCGCTCGGCGTCGTCGGGGCCATCTACGAGGCCCGCCCGAACGTCACGATCGACATCGCCGTGCTCGCGTTGAAGAGCGGCAACGCCGTCGTGCTCCGCGGCGGCACCGCCGCCGAGCAGACCAATCGGGTGCTGCTCGGAGTGCTTCGAGACGCGCTCGAGTCGGTCGGCCTCCCTGCCGACGCCGTGCAGACGGTCGATGACTTCGGGCGCGCAGGTGCCCGCCACCTCATGCAGGCCCGCGAGTACGTCGACGTGCTGATCCCGCGCGGGAGCGCAGGGTTGATCCGTGCCGTCGTCGACGAGGCACGGGTTCCCGTCATCGAGACGGGCGCGGGCGTCGTGCACATGTTCCTCGACGCGAGCGCACGCGAGGACTGGGCGGTCGAGCTGGCGCACAACGCCAAGGTGCAGCGCCCGAGCGTGTGCAACGCGCTCGAGACGCTGCTCGTGCACCGCGACGCCGCCGAGCGCCTGTTGCCGGCGGTGATCGACCGGCTCGAGGCATCCGGAGTCACCGTTCACGCCGACGAGCGGGTGCGCGCACTGCGCCCCGAGGCGGTGCCCGTCACCGACGAGGACTGGGCCACAGAGCACATGAGCCTCGACATCTCGGTCGGCATCGTCGACTCGATGGACGAGGCGCTCACGCACATCCGCAGGTACTCCACCAAGCACACCGAGTCGATCGTGACCAACGACCTCGGCAACGCCGAACGGTTCCTGAACGAGGTGGATGCCGCGGCCGTCATGGTGAACGCATCGACCCGGTTCACCGACGGCGCCGAGTTCGGCTTCGGGGCTGAGGTCGGCATCTCGACGCAGAAGCTCCACGCGCGTGGTCCGATGGGACTGCCCGAGCTCACCAGCACGAAGTGGATCGTGCGCGGCGCCGGGCACGTGCGCGCCTGACCTCGCTAGACTGTCACGAGCAAGACCCGCAGGATTCGAAAGGAACGGCGAATGAGCCTCACCACCGCAGTGCTGTCCAGCACGGTGCTGACCGAGACGGTGCACGCGAGGGATCTCCCCATCGAGACCTGGGTCTACGGCCTCATCGCGCTCGTCATCTTCGCCGCGCTGGCGTTCGTCGTCGCCTCCTACCGCGACGTCGCCAACCGGCACCGCAGCAAGGCCGCGGCGTATGCGGCCCGTCACGGCGGGGGCGAGCACGGCGGCCACTGAGCGGGTATCCGCGTGTTGACGGGCGAGGAACGCCGGCCGCGCGTCGGAGTGATGGGTGGCACGTTCGACCCGATCCACCACGGTCACCTCGTCGCGGCGAGCGAGGTGGCGCAGTCGCTCGAGCTCGACGAGGTCATCTTCGTGCCCACGGGCGCGCCGAGCTACAAGTCGGTGGTGACCTCGCCCGAGCACCGCTACCTCATGACGGTCATCGCCACGGCCTCCAATCCGCAATTCACCGTGAGCCGGGTCGACATCGAGCGCAAGAAGCCGACGTTCACCATCGATACGCTTCGTGACATCCGTGCCGAACGGCCTGATGCCGACTTGTACTTCATCACCGGAGCCGACGCGATCGCCCAGATCCTCTCGTGGAAAGACGTCGCCGAGCTCTGGGAGCTCGCCCACTTCGTGGCTGTGAGTCGCCCGGGACACGTGCTGTCTGTTTCGGGTTTGCCTGAGCAAGACGTAAGCTTGTTGGAGGTTCCGGCACTTGCGATCTCGTCGACCGACTGCCGGGACAGGGTGCGCCGGGGATTCCCGGTGTGGTACTTGGTGCCCGATGGGGTCGTCCAGTACATCTCCAAGCACCATCTCTATCGGAGTGTCGAATGACGTCGTCGCAGGAACCACAGCTGACGCGCCGCGAGCTGCGTGAGCGCGAACGCCTGCTTGCGCAGCAGGCGGAGTCATCGACCCCCGATACCGCCGTGACGCCGAACGCGGGCGCCGAAACGCCAGTGAGGCCCGCGACCCCGCCCGCGCCTCTGCCCGCAGTGCCCGCGCCGCCTCAGACCCCGCCGCAGCACACCCCGCCCCCGCCCGCGTATTCCGCGCCGCGCCCGGCCGGAGCCCACGGCGAGGCGTCGCCGTTCGGAGGAGCGATCGCGGGTCCCGCCCCCACGAACCCGTTCGCGCCGCCGTCCTCGCCGTTGCCGTCCGCGCCGGTATCGGCGAGATATCCCGATGCCGTCGAACCCGAGCCCCCGACCCCCGAGCGCACGCTCACGCGTCGCGAACTCCGGGCGATGCTCGACGCCAATTCTGACGAGTCCTTCGATCTCGACCTCGACGACCCTGCCGCGCCGACGGCTCAGCCGGTTCCGTCTACCGAGCGGCCGCCCGCCGCACCGTACCCGGCGGCGCCCGCGCCGATCCGAGCCCCCGCCCCGCACCAGGTCACGGAGTCCACCCTCGCCGACGAACCGGTGGCGGCGCCGAAGCCGGTCGGCCACTGGACCGACCAGCTCAACGCCCCGGTCGAGCGGGCCGAGCCGTTCGATCAGTTGCTTTCGCGTGGGGCGGTGAGCCACGGCGTACCCACCACCACCAACGCACTGATCCTTCCGAATTTGCCCCACCATGGCACGCTGGGCGACTCGGTCACCCCCACCGGAGACGTGATCGTCACCGGATCGATCGACCTCCCGCGAAGCTATGGCGCCAGCGGTGTGCATCCGAGCCAGGTCGACTCGTCCGACGTCGACCGCCTCTTCGACCAGGTCGAAGACGGTGCCGGTGTCGGCGCCCCCATCGCCGCAACCAGGGCGGTCAGCACGCAGGGTGCCGCCCGCGCAATGATGGCGCCGCCCAAGAAGGAGGGCATGAACGTCCCGCTCGTGCTCGCCGTCACCGCCGGAGTGCTCGCACTCGGGGTCGTCGCGACGCTGGTCATCGGCGCCGTGGCCGGCCTCTTCTGAGCCCGGCTCCCATTCTCGCCACCAACCGGAAGTGACCGTATGACCGCATCCGACCAGGCACTCGACTCGCTCGCACGTGCGGCGCGAGCCGCTGACTCGAAGGGCGGTGAAGACCTCGTCGCCCTCGACGTCTCCGTGCCGCTGCCCTTCGCCGACGTATTCTTCCTCGTCACGGGCAACTCCGAACGCAACGTCGTCGCGATCGCCGACGAGATCGAAGACGTGCTCCGCGACGCAGGCGTGAAGCTCCTCCGCCGTGAGGGCCACGACGCGGGCCGCTGGATCCTGCTCGATTTCGGCGACCTCGTCGTGCACGTGTTCCACCGCGAAGATCGCCTCTATTACGGCCTCGAGCGGCTCTGGCTCGACTGCCCCGCGGTGCCCGTCGCACCATTGCTCGCCGCCGGAAACTGAGCGCAGCGGCATCCGCAGATCTCCGCAGGGACCGACCAAGGGTCGATTTCTTACGAGGCCTGCGGCTGGTGTAAGCTCAATTCGTTGCCCCGAGCGGGGCGCACGGGTCTGTGGCGCAGCTGGTAGCGCACCTGCATGGCATGCAGGGGGTCAGGGGTTCGAGTCCCCTCAGATCCACCAAAACCCCTGATGAACGCGAAGTTCTCAGGGGTTCTTTCGTGAAGCAGAGCCCTTGGGGCTTTTCGAATCGCCCCGTGGTTCACAGCGATCCACAAACGGATCACGTCGGACAGCGAGCAACTAGGTCTGTGCCGCACTCATAACCAGTACGAGCACATCCGTTCGGCCCACCTGTCTGCGGGCTCGCTTCATCGAGAGCCTCGGGGACTACCTCACCGTCGACGAGCTACGCAACGGACCCCACGCAGGAACCCGGGCACGTGCGAGCACGAACTGGGTGTCGTCGAACCGGTCGGCACACCTGACGACATTTCGATCGAACCCTCGCGGCTACCGCCCCTGACGCCACGTTGTGGCCCCCGAACGTGACAGGGAGGTAGGTGGCCGCTCCCTATTTCTCGCTTGTCCTGGTGACTGCGGAGGCCCACACCCACGTGTGTCGGTCGTGCCCGTTTCGTTCGTCTACAAAGCGAACGAGCACTGCGTCGTTTGTCCATGCGACCGCCAGTCCTTCAACGAGTTCCGGCCGGTCGTAGACGACCCGGTACGGGATCCACGCCCGCACGGGGACCCGCTGGGCAGCGTCTTGTCGACGTCCGGTGGTCATCAGCTGCTCGGGCGTCAAGCCGACCGGCGTTCCGTGCGTTGCGTCTTCGCGGGCAGCGCGTTCCACGTTCACTTCGAGTGGCCCCGCGTAGCGGCGGTTCTGGCCCACTAGGCGTAGACCTGCTCGACAATCCAGCCGGCTGACGTGTGGCGAAGGTCGAAGACGAGCGTCTCAGAGGTGCTTGCGTCGCGCGCGGTGATGCGCCAACCGGTGGTCGGTGGTCCGGCGGGCGGGTGTGTGAGATTTGGTGGCCAGTCGAGGTCGTGGGGGAGCGGCGTCGGGGTGTCAACCGTCGTGTACCTGGCCCCCTGATAGACGAGACGGGCTGGGCGGCCGGCTCCGTCGAGCCACACGGCGACGGGCGAGGGGTGGGTGAGGAGCATTGGGCCTCCGACCGTGCTTCGAACATTTGTTCGATAGTGTAAGCATCAGATTCGCGACACGCCAAGCGCCTCTTCATCTCGGTGATCGACAACGGACCAGCAGCCGGCCATCCTCACGCCCGTCAACTATCGTGTTCGCCTGATCCGGGCTGCGCCTCGGGATCGATCGACGCTCGACCTCGTGTCTGCGGACGCCATTTGAACCGGCTGTCGTCGCTGCTGTTCGTGCTGGCGCGCGAGGCGAACGCCGAACTCGGCGATGTCGAGTGGGTCCCCGAGGCATCGGCCAAGGCGATGGCGGATGAGGAGCCGACCGGGCGCACAGACTCCGAAGGATAGGCTCGGGTGGTGGACATCCGTGACATCCCGCTTACGACGATCGACGGCGACCCCGTCTCGCTCGCCGACTACGCCGACCAGGTCGTCATGGTGGTGAACGTCGCATCGAAGTGCGGTCTCACACCTCAGTACGAGAAGCTCGAGGCGCTCCAGCGCGAGTACGGTGAACGCGGCTTCACGGTGCTCGGGTTCCCGTGCAACCAGTTCGCCGGTCAAGAGCCCGGAGACGCCGAAGACATCAAGACGTTCTGCTCGATGACCTATGGCGTGTCATTTCCGCTCATGGCGAAGGTCAAGGTGAACGGCACGCATCGGCATCCGCTCTACGAAGCGCTCACGAAGACAGCGGATGGCGCGGGCAAGGCCGGCCGGGTCAAGTGGAACTTCGAGAAGTTCGTGCTGTTGCCGAACGGCGAGGTCAGTCGATTCCGCCCTGCCGTGCAGCCCGACGACCCCGAGATCATCGACCTCATAGAGCGTGGGCTCGCGAGCGCGGCCGCAGCATAGAACTGTTCGCGGCCGCGGCGCGCTGCCTTGACCGCTCTGCCCCCGCGGCCCACAATTGGGGGGTCCGTCGTTGCAAGGGGAGTGGGGACCGAATGACTGATGCGTACGCTCGTCCGATCGTCGACGAGGGTGGAGCCCAGGCGCCACGGCACGATGACACCACGGTGCTGCCCGAGTCGTCACCCGAACAGCACACGGAGCCCCGCAGTTCGCGGTCCACGAGCGTCTGGAGCCGCGACCTGCGATTCATGCTGGTGGTGCTCGCCGCGATCGTGGTGCTGTTCCTCGCGTTCGCACTGTTGATCGCATTCAGTCCGACGGGGGCGGCCATCAGCGCGCTTGCCATCATCGCGGCGCCGATCGCGACGATGGTCGCGGCGTACTACGGCATCTCGCTCGCGCTCCGTCAGGTGAGCGATGCGCGGAACGCGGCCGACTCAGCAGACGCGCGTGCGCGCGCCGCCGAGGCCAGCGCGAGGGAGTCCGACGCGTGGGCCGCCCAGATGGAGTCCGGCCTTCGGGTCGCGGTGGCGAAGCTGAAGGCCGAAGGCCAGCAGACGCGCGACATCGAGCGCGCCGCCGGCACACCCGACGAGTTCTTCTGAGCCCAGAGCTCGGCTTCGAGACCCGGAGGCCGAGTTCGTCTCGGCTCAGAGCTCGGCGAGCAGCGAGACGGGGCGCTCGACGCAGCGCGCGACGAAGGTGAGGAAGGCCGCGGCCTCCGCTCCGTCGCAGACCCGGTGATCGAACGAGAGCGTCAACTCGGTGACGGTGCGCACGGCGAGCTCGCCGTCGACCACCCACGGACGCTCCACCATGCGACCGATCCCGAGCATGGCTGCTTCGGGGTGGTTGATGATCGCGGCCGAGCCGTCGACGCCGAGCGTTCCGTAGTTGTTGAGCGTGAATGTGCCGCCCGAGAGCGCCGAGGGCGGGAACGCGCCCGATGCGGCCTCGTCGCTGCGTTCGGCGATGCCGTCGCGAAGCGCGCGCAGCGGCATCCGGTCGGCGCCGTGCACGACGGGAACGAGCAGGCCACGCGGCGTCTGCGCCGCGATGCCGAGGTTCACGTCGCCGTGGATGACGATCTCTTCACGTTCGGGGTCGAAGCTCGAATTCAGCAGCGGATGCCGCGCAAGCCCCGCCACGACGAAGCGCGCGACGATCGCGGTGACGCCGAACCGTTCGCCGGTCGCCTCCTGCAGCTGCCGGCGGGCGGCGAGCAGCTGGGTAGCGTCGACGTCCATCCAGACCGTGGCCTCTGGGATCTCACGGCGGGAGCGGGAGAAGTGCGCGGCCGCAGCCCGGCCCATGCGGTCGAGTGGCACGCGGCGGTCGCCGGCGGCCGCGACGGTCGTTGCGACCGCGACTGCTTCGGCGGGCGCCCTGTCGGTCTGGTGTGATGCCGCCGGGGTGCTGGTGGGCGCCTCGACCTCGAGCTCGCGCACGAACGACTCGACGTCGCGGCGCATCACGAGCTGGTCGGGGCCGGTTCCGGCGAGCTGACTCGCATCGAATCCGTGCTCACGCGCGATGCGGCGCACGATCGGCGAGACGACGGGGGAGCGGCGAGTCGGGTCGAGGCGGGTCGGCGCGGTGCCCGCGTTCGACGAGCGCCCGTTCGTCGGGCTCCCGCCGGTGCCCGCAGCACCGCGGCCGAACCGTGCGGGTGCCGTGGACGCACGCTTCGTGGCGGTCGTGGCGCGGGTGCCGTACCCGATCAGTACGGCCCCCGACTCCTCTGTGGCGACATCGGTGGGCACTGCGACGCCGGGCTCGGCCTGCTGTGGCGCGGGCGAGGCATCCGCCGCATCCGGCACATCAGCGGCATCCGCCGCCTCGGGCGCATCCGCGGCATCCGCCGGCTGCCCAGCAGAAGACCCGGCAGTGGCCGCGAGCGTCATGAGTGTCGCGCCAGCGTGCAGTACCTGACCCACCTCGCCGCCCAGCGACTCGACGACGCCGGCGAACGGGGTCGGCAGCTGCACGACCGACTTCGCCGATTCGAGCTCGACGACCGGCTGGTCGATCGCGACCTCGTCGCCGGGCGCGACCAGCCAGGCGACGATCTCGGCCTCGGTGAGCCCCTCGCCCAGGTCGGGCAGGATGAAGTCGCGGCTCATACGTCCCACTCCCAGGTGTCGAGTGCGGCGAGTACCCGGTCGGGTGTGGGGAGGTAGTGCTCCTCGAGCTTCGGCGACGGGTAGGGGATGTCGAAGCCGGTGACACGCAGCACGGGCGCGGCGAGGTGATGGAAGTTGCGTTCGGTCACCCGCGCGGCGACCTCTGCTCCGTAGCCGCCGAACTGCGCGGCCTCGTGGATCACCGCTGCACGCGAGGTCTTGCGCACCGACGCCCCGACCGTCTCGTCATCGAAGGGGGAGAGGCTGCGCAGGTCGACGACCTCGACGGAGAGTCCCTCAGCGGCCGCGGCATCCGCAGCTTCGAGCGCCGTGCGCACGGTCGGCCCGTAGCCGAGCAATGTGACATCGGAGCCCTCGCGCACGACGACGGCCCGGTCCATCGGCGCTGTCGTCACGGGCAGCGCGAGCGGTGCCTTCGACCAGTACCGGCTCTTCGGCTCCATGAAGACGACGGGGTCGTCGCTGTCGATCGCCTCGCGCAGCATCGAGTA
>DASSBT010000033.1:0-3600 GCA_035698465.1 Agromyces sp.
TTCCGGTGGATGCGGGCCGGTGCGCCCGAACGACGCCTCTGCATCGAGGCGCAGGTCATGGACCTCTCCGACGACATCGCGTACTCGGTGCACGACTTCGAAGACGCGATCGTGGGCGGTTACGTCGACGTGGCGGCGCTCGGCGCTCGAGTCGACCACGACGCGCTGGTCTCGTCGATGTACGAGTGGATCGGCGGTTCGATCTCGCACGACGAGCTCATCGCCGCCTTCGATCGCCTCGACTCGCTCGACGGGTGGATGGAGACCTGGAGCGGCAGTCGTCGCGAGCAGGCGCAACTGAAGAACCTCACGAGTCAACTCATCGGCCGCTTCGCACACGCGGCCACCCAGGCGACACGCTCGGCCTTCCCGCTCGCGAGCCTCATCCGCTTCGACGCCGACGTGGTGGTGCCACGCGAGATCCAGGCCGAGATCGCGGTGCTGAAGGGCATCGTCGCGGCGTTCGTCATGTCGCGCAATACGCGCCAGCCCATCTACGCCGAGCAACGACAGGTACTCACGGGGCTCGCCGACACGCTGTACGAGTCGGGCGACCGGCATCTCGACCCCGGTTTCGCAGAAGACTGGCGGGCCGCCGGCGACGATACGGCCAGGAAGCGGGTCATCGTCGACCAGGTCGCGAGTCTCACCGACCAGTCCGCGTTCGCCTGGCACGAGCGCTTGGTGCAACCGTGACCGAGCGTTCAGGCTCAGGGAACCTAGGATGAGAGCCATGGCGGGTCGTATTCGACAGAGCGATGTCGAAGAGGTGAAAGCCCGCACGAACATCGCCGACATCGTGGGCGAGCACGTGACGCTCAAATCGGCCGGCGTCGGCTCGATGAAGGGCCTCTGCCCCTTCCACGACGAGCGCAGCCCGAGCTTCCACGTTCGTCCGGGCCTCGGCTACTACCACTGCTTCGGATGCGGTGAATCGGGCGACGTCTACACGTTCCTGCAGCGTATGGACCACGTCTCGTTCACCGAAGCGGTCGAGCGCCTCGCGGGCCGTGTCGGCTTCGAGCTGCACTACGAAGACGGCGGGCAGGCGAGTGACCACGGCAATCGGGCCCGCCTCCTCGCCGCGAACCAGGCGGCGGCCGAGTTCTTCGTCGAGCGCCTCGGGTCGCCAGAGGCCGACGTCGGTCGACGCTTCCTCGGGGAGCGCGGCTTCGACGCGGCCGCGGCGGCACGCTTCGGGGTCGGCTTCGCCCCGAAGAGCTGGGACGCCCTGACCGACCACCTCAAGGGTCGAGGCTTCACGATCGAGGAGCTCGCGGCATCCGGACTCGTCTCACAGGGCGATCGCGGCGTGTACGACCGGTTCCGCGGGCGGCTCATCTGGCCGATCCGTGACGTCACCGGCCAGACCGTCGGGTTCGGCGCGCGTCGCCTCCTCGACGACGACAAGGGCCCGAAGTACCTGAACACCCCCGAGACGGCGATCTACCACAAGGCCCAGGTGCTCTACGGGCTCGACCTCGCGAAGCGCGACATCTCGAAGACCCGGCGCGTGGTCGTCGTCGAGGGATACACCGACGTCATGGCCTGCCACCTCGCCGGTGTGACGACGGCCATCGCGACCTCGGGCACGTCCTTCGGCGTCGAGCACATCCGCGTCCTGCGGCGCGTCCTCGGCGACGACTCCGGCCTCGGCGAGGTGGTGTTCACGTTCGACGGCGATGCCGCGGGCCAGCAGGCGGCCATGCGCGCCTTCGCCGAGGAGCAGCGGTTCGCCGCCCAGACGTTCGTCGCGGTCGCCCCCGACGGTCTCGATCCGTGCGACCTGCGGCTCGCCCGCGGCGACGCGGCCGTGCGCGCACTCGTCGAGACGAAGACGCCGATGTTCGAGTTCGTCATCCGCACCTCGCTCGCAAGGTACGACCTCGAGACGGTCGAGGGGCGGGTCGCTGCGCTTCGCACGGCGGCACCGATCGTCGCCGAGATCCGCGACCCTGCGCTGCGACCCGGGTACACCCGCGAACTCGCGCGGATGCTCGGCATGGAGCTGGCCGAGGTCACACGGGCGGTGCGATCGGCGGCCGCCCGGCCGAAGAGCTCGGGAGAGCGGGGAGCGCAGAACGGCGCGACGGCCCCGGCCCGACCCGGCGCCGATGGTGAGAGCGATACACCGACCACGGATGCCGCGCCGCGGCCGTTCTCGATCACGGAACTGCCGAACGACCCGTCGACGAGGCTCGAACGCGATGCGCTGCAGGCGATGCTCCAGTACCCCGATGCCCTCGGACCCGACCTGCTCCGGCACGCCGTCGACTGCCGGTTCGGCAACCCCTCGCTCGCCGTCGTGCGCGACGGCATCGCCTCGGTGCTGGCGACGCCCGATGCGGCGATCCGCATCGACCGCGTCGTCGAGGAGGTGCCGGCGCCGTTCGCCGGCGTGGTGCGACAACTCGCCGTCGCTCCGGTGCCGCAACGCGGTGAAGACGAACTCACCGCATACGTGAGGGGCATCGTGAGCGCGCTCATCGATCGCGAGCTCCTGCGCCAGAAGTCCGAGCTGCTCGGCCGCCTGCAGCGCAGCGATCGCGCAGACACCGCGACGTTCGCGGCCCTGCAGCGCGCGCTCGTCGAGCTCGAGACCGAGCGACGTGCGCTCAGGGCCGACTGAGCGGCATCCGTCGCCGTCTGCAGCATTACGTGCGCATCGGTTGCGCCGAAGATTGCAGATCGGTAAATATTCCTCCATCCGCCCCGTGCATCGTGCAACATTCGCGGGTCCGTGTGCTAGGTCTGGGGGATACGACAGCGCGCGGCGGTCATCCGCTCGCGATTCAGTCCTGAACAGGAAGAGGTAGACGGATATGACATCCGCATCCACGAACCGGCGCCGCGCACTCATCGCGGCGGCCGGTGTCTCGGTGGCCGCCCTCGCCCTCGCCGGTTGCACGGCAGGCGGCGGCGGCGACAGCACCGAGGCGGCCGGCGGCTCCATCACCATCGGCACGACCGACAAGGTGACGACGCTCGACCCGGCCGGTTCGTACGACAACGGCTCGCTCGCCGTGCAGACCCAGGTCTTCCCGTACCTGTTGAACACCGACTACCAGAGCACCGACGTGGTTCCCGACCTCGCCGAGTCGGCCGAGTTCACCTCGCCGACCGAGTACACGGTCACGCTTCCCGAGGGCCTCAAGTGGGCCAACGGCAACGACCTCACGTCGTCCGACGTGAAGTTCTCGTTCGACCGCAACATCGCGATCGCCGACCCCAACGGCGCCTCGAGCCTGCTGTACAACCTCGACAGCGTCGAGGCGCCCGATGAGACCACGGTGGTCTTCCACCTGAAGTCGGGCAACGACCAGGTCTTCCCGCAGATCCTGTCCAGCCCGGCCGGCCCGATCGTGGACGAGGACGTCTTCTCGCCCACCGAGCTCACGCCCGACCAGGACATCGTCGACGGCAAGGCCTTCCACGGCCAGTACACGATCACCAACTACGACCTGAACAACCTGGTGTCCTACAAGGCCTACCCGGACTACCAGGGTCTGCTCGGCGCGCCGAAGACCGACAAGATCAACGTCAAGTACTACGCCGAGGCCTCGAACCTGAAGCTGGACATCCAGGAGGGCAACATCGACG
>DASSBT010000034.1:0-2893 GCA_035698465.1 Agromyces sp.
GGGCCGCCGTTCTCGAGCAGGTCGACGAGGGCGAACGCGTTGTAGAGGTCGCCGTGGCCGAACACCAGGTCTTGGTCGTACTTGATGCCGCGCTGGCCGTTGAGGTCGATGTGGAAGAGCTTGCCCTGGTAGAGCGCCTGCGCGATGCCCGCTGCGAAGTTGAGCCCGGCCATCTGCTCGTGGCCGACCTCGGGGTTGATGCCCACGAGCTCGGGGCGCTCGAGCGTCTCGATGAACGCGAGCGCATGGCCGAGCGTGGGCAGCAGGATGTCGCCGCGCGGCTCGTTCGGCTTCGGCTCGATCGCGAAGCGCAGGTCGTAACCCTTGTCGGTGACGTAGTCGCCGAGCAGGTTCACGGCCTCGCGGTAGCGCTCGAGAGCCTGGCGGATGTCTTTCGCCGCGTCGTACTCGGCGCCCTCGCGGCCGCCCCACATCACGAACGTCTTCGCACCGAGTTCGGCGGCGAGGTCGATGTTGCGCAGTACCTTGCGCAGCGCGAATCGACGCACCTGGCGGTCGTTCGACGTGAATCCTCCGTCCTTGAAGACGGGGGCGCTGAACAGGTTGGTCGTCACCATCGGCACGACGATGCCGGTTGCGTCGAGCGCGCCCTTCAGCCGGTCGATCTGCGTCTGGCGCGCGGCATCCGTCGATCCGAATGCGAACAGGTCGTCGTCGTGGAACGTGAGCCCGTAGGCGCCGAGCTCGTCGAGCTTCTCGACGACGTGCACGACGTCGAGCGCATCTCGCGTCGGACCGCCGAAGGGGTCGGTGCCGTTGTAGCCCACGGTCCACAGGCCGAAGGAGAACTTGTCGTCACGGGTGGGTGTGGGCATGGTCACCGGTTCCTCGTCGAACAGAAATGTTGTCGTTGACAACCTATCGCATCGCGGCTTCGTGCGCCAGTCGAATTCGGAGCCCAGCTCGTCGATGCTTTCGATATGGGGTCAAGCGCAACAAATCGGGCGTGGCGCTCGCCCACCCCACCGCGCCGCCCACCTAGAGTTGACCCGTGAGCGACCGCAGCGGCACTTTCGACGGGGTGCACCGTCGCAACCTCTCGAAGATTCTGCGACTCGTGCACCTCGAGGGACCGATGTCGCGGGCGCGCCTGACCGCGCTCACGGGGCTCAACCGGTCGACCGTGGCAACGCTCGTGGCCGAACTCGTCGCGTTCGGCCTCACGATCGAGCAGCCGCCCGACCCGACGAACCGCGTGGGCCGCCCGTCACCGGTGGTCGCTGCCGACCCGCGGGTGCTCGCGCTCGCTGTGAATCCCGAGGTCGACGCCATCACCATCGCCGCGGTGGGCGTCGACGGTCGCATCCCCGTACGGGAGCGCATCGAGGTCGACCACCTGCCGACTCCCGAGGAGACCGCAGCGCTCATCGCCGCCACACGCGACCGCTGGGCGGAAGGCCCGCTCGAGAAGGCGAGGCTCGTCGGCGTGGGCCTCGCCGTGCCAGGGCTGGTTCGTGCCTCCGACGGGCTCGTGCGGTGGGCGCCCCACCTCGAATGGACGGATGCCCCGCTCCGCGCACTCGTCGAGGAGGCGACCGGGTTGCGTGCGGCCGTCGGCAACGACGCGAGCTTCGGCGCGCACGCCGAGCACCTCTTCGGCGCCGGGCGCGGCGTCGATGACCTCGTCTACCTCAACGGCGGCGCGAGCGGCATCGGCGGCGGCCTCATCGTGCACGGACGCCTGGTGGGCGGCACCGGCGGGTACGCGGGGGAGTTCGGGCAGAACCGGCCGGGCATCACGTCTGCGGACGATCGCCGTGCCGACCGGAGCCTGCTCGAAGACGAGGTGAGCCGTGCACGCCTGCTCGAGGTGACCGGCCTGGCGACCGCGGACGAGCCGACTCTCGCTCGTGCGCTCATCGATTCGGATGCCCCGGAGGTGCTGGCCGAACTCGGCCGCCAGCGGCGGATCCTCGCGACGGCACTGTCGAACGCGATCAACGTGCTGAACCCATCGCTCGTCGTGCTCGGCGGATTCCTCGCCACCGTCGCCACAAGCGATATCGACGACCTCGAACGTGAGGTCGAGTCGCAGACCGTCGCCGCGGCGTTCGAGGGCGTGAGCATTCGGGTGGCCGCACTCGGCGAGGACCGCCTCATGATCGGCGCCGCCGAGGCGGCGTTCACGCCGTTGATCGCCGACCCGCTCACCGCCGGCGAGGAGTGATGGCGCCGCGGCATCCGCTCGCTCGAACCTGACGCGAGACGGCTTCGCGCTTGATCTGCACCCGGGGTGACCCGCTAGACTGACCGACAGTCGAATCGATTCGAAGCCGCTCTGGCCGAGATCGTCTCAGTCGGCGCCCCACGGGGCGCCGTCGTTCATTTTCCCAGCGCCCGAGGACGTGCGCCGCCGCATCCCAACACACGCCCAGGATCCCGCATGTCGTCCACCTCCTCCATCCCCATCATCCGACCCGATGACTACTCGGCGCCGGCGCACCCCGGTGACCTGCTGAGCCGCAGGCAGCGACTCGTGTACGTGCTCGTGCTCGGCGCGCTGACGGCACTGGGCCCCTTCACGATCGATCTCTACCTGCCCGCGTTCCCGGTGCTGCAAGACGAACTCGGCGTCTCGGCAGCGGCCGTGCAGCTCACGCTCACCGGCACGATGATCGGTTTCGGCCTCGGTCAGCTGATCGTCGGCCCGTGGAGCGACAAGGTCGGTCGCCGGTTGCCGCTCATCCTCGCGACGACGCTGCACATCGCGGCATCCGTCGCCGCAGCCCTTGCACCCGACATCGCGTGGCTGATGGCCTTCCGCCTGCTGCAGGGCTTCGGTGCCGCCGCCGGCGGTGTGGTCGCGATGGCGATGGTGCGCGACCTCTTCGGCGGCAAGCCGCTCGTGCGCATGCTCTCGCGGCTCGCGCTC
>DASSBT010000035.1:0-4657 GCA_035698465.1 Agromyces sp.
ACCAGAAGGACGGCTTCGACTGCATGAGCTGCGCGTGGCCCGACCCGAGCCACCGCAACACGCTGGAGTTCTGCGAGAACGGCGCGAAGGCGATCACGTGGGAGGCCACGCCGCTCACGGTGCCGCGCGAGTTCTGGGCGCGGCATCCGTTGTCCTCGTTGCAGGACGCGACCGAGTACTGGCTCGGCCAGCAGGGCCGGCTGGTCGAGCCGGTCTACAAACCGGCGGGCGCCGATCACTACGAGCCGATCAGCTGGGACCGTGCGTTCGAGCTCATCGGCGAGCGGTTGCGCGGGCTCGACTCGCCCGACGAAGCCGCCTTCTACACGAGCGGCCGCACGGCGAACGAGACCGCGTTCCTCTATCAGCTCTTCATCAGGGCATTCGGCACGAACAACCTGCCCGACTGCTCGAACATGTGCCACGAATCGACCGGTACCGCCCTCAACGAAGTGATCGGCGTCGGCAAGTCGACGATCGCCTACGACGACTTCGGCAAGGCCGATCTCGTCATCGTGATGGGCCAGAACCCGGGCACGAACCACCCGAGGATGCTCACCGCGCTCGAGGAGACCAAGCGCAACGGCGGGTCGATCGTGGCCGTGAACCCGCTGCCCGAGGCGGGTCTGATCCGCTACAAGAACCCGCAGAAGGTGCGCGGGCTCGTGGGTCGTGGCACCGCCATCGCCGACCAGTTCCTGCAGATCCGCTCGGGCGGCGACATGGCGCTGCTGCAGGCGGTCTCCAAGCGCGTGCTCGAGGCAGAAGCGGCAGCGCCGGGAACCGTGCTCGACCACGACTTCCTCGCGGCGCACACGCTCGGCGCCCCGGAGTTCACCGCTCACCTGCAACAGCTCGACGAGGCCGCCGTGCTCGAGGCGACGGGCCTGACCAGCGACCAGATCGATGAGTTGGCTGCGCGCTACCTCGCCGCCGACCGGGTGATCATCACCTGGGCGATGGGACTCACTCAGCATCGCAAGGCCGTCGACACGATCAAGGAGATCGTGAACCTGTTGCTCCTGCGCGGCAACATCGGGAAGCCAGGCGCCGGCGCATCACCGATCCGCGGGCACTCCAACGTGCAGGGCGATCGCACCATGGGGATCTGGGAGCGGATGCCGGCCGCCTTCCTCGATGCGCTCGGTCGTGAGTTCGACTTCGAGCCGCCTCGTGCCCACGGGTTCGATGCGGTCCAGACGCTCCGCGGACTTCACGACGGCCGGGTGAAGGCCTTCATCGCGCTCGGCGGCAACTTCGTCGGGGCGATCTCCGACACCGCAGCAGTCGAGTCGGCCATGCGCGGCGCCGCGCTCACGGTGCAGATCTCGACCAAGCTCAACCGTTCGCACGTGGTGACCGGTGACGAGGCCCTCATCCTGCCGACGCTCGGTCGCACGGAGGTCGACCTGCAGGAGACGGGGGCGCAGTTCGTGTCGGTCGAAGACAGCGTCTGCGCCGTGCACGCGTCGCACGGCAGCATTCCGCCCATCGGCGATGACGTGCGCAGCGAGGTCGCGATCGTCGCCGGTATCGCTCGGGCGACCCTCGGCGACTCGGTCGCGATCGACTGGGAGGGGATGGTGCGCGACTACGACGTCATCCGCGATCACATCAGCCGGGTGATCCCGGGCTTCGAGCGGTTCAACGAGGATGTCCGTCGCAAAGACGGCTTCGTGCTTCCGAACGGGCCACGCGACTCGCGCAGTTGGCCGACCGCCAGCGGCAAGGCGCACCTCACGGTGAACCACCTCGAGTCGATCGAGGTCCCGCCCGGGCGGCTCATCCTGCAGACGCTGCGTTCGCACGATCAGTTCAACACCACGGTCTACAGCCTGAACGATCGGTACCGGGGCATCCGCAAGGGTCGTGACGTCGTCTTCGTACACCCCGACGACCTCGCCGGTCTCGGCCTTGCCGACGGCGATCGGGTCGACGTGGTGAGTGAGTGGCCGGGGGAGCACGACCGGGTGCTGCCCGGTCAGCGGGTGGTCGCCTACCCGACGGCGAGGGGCTGTGCGGCCGCGTACTTCCCCGAGGCCAACGTGCTGGTGCCGCTCGGCAGCACCGCCATCGGCAGCAACACTCCGGTGTCGAAGGCGGTCATCGTGCGCTTGGAGCCCGTCGGCTGAGGGTCAGCGCACGCCAGGGTCAGCGCACGTCCACATCGCCCCGCTTCGGGTCGGTGGCCTGCTGCACGCGATCGACGAGTTCGCGCCATGGTCCGGTGAGCTGTCGCTCGGCGAGCGTCGCCTCATGCGGCTCGCAGCGGATGCGGTACACGAACCGATCGGGTTCTGGCGGCGCCGGCGGCGGCCGACCCCACGGGATCTCCTCGATCAGGAGGTACCAGTCGTCGGGGTCGGGCTGCTCGTCGATGCGCACCTCCCACGTGAGGCGAAGGCCCGCCAGCCCACCGCTCCGGGAAACGATCACATCCATGCCGCGATCGTACTCCCGGCCCGGAACAGGGGGTCAGGGCGCCGGCGGCACCGCCAGCCCAACGGCGGCCCAGCCGCCCTCGACGGCTCGAGCCTCCCGCGAGACGGGCCCATTGCGCTCATGGGCCGCGCGCACCGTCTCACGCGCGAAGTGCCGGAAATCGCTGTTCGGGCGCAGCCGGCCCGAGGTGAGCACGTCGTACCAGATGCGCCCGACCTCCTCCCAGGCGAAGCCGCCGAGCTCGATGGCCGCGAGCGCGAACGCGCGATTCGGGATGCCGGAGTTCAGGTGCACCCCGCCGTTGTCGTCGTCGGTCTCGACGTAACGATCGAAGTGATCGGGCTGCGGGTCGCGCCCGAGGATCTCGTCGTCGTAGGCGGTGCCGGGCTCCTTCATGGAGCGGATGCCGCGGCCCTCGACCAGGTCGGTGAAGACACCCTCGCCGATGAGCCACGTCGCCGACGCGGCATCTTGGCCCATCGAGTACTGCTCGACGAGCGCGCCGAACACGTCGGAGACGTGCTCGTTGAGGGCGCCCGACTGGCCCTGGTATCGCAGCTTCGCAGTGCGTTCGGTCACCCCGTGGGTGAGTTCGTGGCCGACGACGCTGAGCGAGCTGGTGAATCCGCGGAAGACCTGCCCGTCGCCGTCACCGAACACCATGCGCTCGCCGTCCCAGAAGGCGTTGTCGTAGTGTTCGCCGTAGTGCACGGTGGCCTCGAGCGGCATCCCCGCGCCGTCGATGGAATCGCGAGCGAACACCCGGGCGAACAACTCGAAGGTGTCGCCCAGTCCGATGTAGGCCTCGTCGACGGCATCGTCACCGGTGGGGGGCTCGCCCTCACGGCGCACGAGGCGGCCGGGCAGCGTGTCGTCGCCCTCGGCGTCGGAGATACGGCGATCGGGCTGCGGCGCCGTTCCGGGCGAAGCGGCGGGCCGCTCGTCGTGGGCGGGCCGCTCGGGTGCGATGAACGACGGCAGCTCGCCCGAGAGTCGCCATTCGCGCACCGGATGGTCACGCAGGAGCGATCGGCGCGCGGCCTCGGCTGCCGCATCGAACCGCGGACCCGCCGCGAGCGCGATGTGCGCGAGCAGGTAGGGCGGCACGATCGCCGCGTGCGGCGACGGATGGGGGTAGGGCCTGGGCATCCGCGTCATGGAACGATCGTGACACGTCCCAACGACAGCCATGGGAAGCTGAAGGGGTGTCCGCCACCACCGTCGCCAAGCCTGCGGTTCGCACGCACCCGATCGGCCTCGTGCCGGCGGTGCTCGTGTGCGGCGCGGCGGTGCTGCTGTTCGGGTTCATGGTGCCGATCGCCGGGTATGCAATGCTCGTCGCCGGACTCGGTGCGGCGTGGCTGACCGACCGATCGGGTCGCACGAGCCGGCTGCTGCCCGACCTGTTCCTGATCGCGCTCGGGCAGGCGATCATCTCGACGATCTCACTCGCGGCCGACATCAGCTACCCGAGCATGGTGAAGTTCACGGTCGTGCTCGGCCTCGCCGTGGTCGTGCCCTACGTCCTCTCGCGCTACTGGTACGGCGACCGCGTCATCCGCTTCCCGTGGCGCACGGGCAAGCGGTGGACCCGCACCCAGTGGCTCTACCTGATCTTCGTGACCGTGGCCGGATGGCTCATCCTGCCGTTCTACTTCATCACGTCGGGCGTCTACCAGAACTGGCCGACTGTCACTGCTCCCGACGAGATCGCGCGTCTCTTCATCGGCGTCAATGCCGTCGGCACGTGGGACGAGTTGTTCTTCATCTGCACGGTCTTCGCGCTGCTTCGCCGGCACTTCCCGACCTGGCAGGCGAACCTGTTGCAGACGATCGTGTTCGTGTCGTTCCTCTGGGAACTCGGGTACCAGTCGTGGGGGCCGCTGCTCACGATCCCGTTCGCGCTCATCCAGGGCTACACGTTCAAGCTCACGAAGTCGCTCACCTACGTGCTGGTGGTGCACCTCATCTTCGACGCGGTCGTGTTCTGCGTGATCGTCTATGCGCACAACGGCTGGCCGGCGATCTTCCCGCTGGTGCCGGCGTAGGGGGAGTGCGAGCGGACACAGTATTCCGCCGAGTGAGCAACACCACTCCGGGCAGTGCGCAGCCTCAGAACGGCACCGGCTCGAACTGCTCGAGTAACGACTGCCACTCATCCTCGAACGACGCAAGCGGATCGGGTGGAATCGGTGGATCGTCGATGACCGGCTCC
>DASSBT010000036.1:0-8438 GCA_035698465.1 Agromyces sp.
GCGGCATCGCTCGATCTCAGCGACCTGCCCGTCGAACGCACCGCGATCGGGGTGGCGTCGGGCGCGTCGCGGCATCCGCTCGCCCTCGTCGGTGACGGCGTCGCCATGCTTCGGCAGACGACGGATGCCGCGATCGTCGTCGCCGCACTCGGACCACGCATGCGCAAGCTCGCCGCCGAGCAGGCCGACGGCGTGCTCTTCAACTGGCTCACACCCTCCGCGGCGGCCGAGGCCATGGTCGAGCTGCGGCAGCAGGCCGGCGGCCGCGCGGTTCGCGGGGTGCTCTACTGCCGCACGATCACCGACGAGCCCGCGCGCGGCGAACTCGAGCGGGAGGCGTCGCGCTACGAGTCGTATCCGAACTACGCGGCGAACTTCGAGCGGCTCGGCTTCCGGGCAATGGAGTCGACCATCGACGGTGCCGATGTCCTGGCACGTTTCGACGGGGTCGTCGACGAGGTGGTGTTGCGCGCGGTCACCCTGGCCGGCACCCTCGGCGAGCTCGAGCGCTTCGTCGAGGAGGGCGCCGGCTGGCACTCGGTCGCCACGTAGCGGCTCGCGTCACGGCGCACCCACGGGTTCTCGCACGCGAGACGGGTGGTGAGCGCGCGCGCCCGTTGCGTCATCCGCTCAGCTTGGAGCGGACGCGGCATCCGTCCGGCGTGGTCGGAATTCCTGAGGTTGTCGCGGCAGGCGCTTACGCGCGCTGCTCGTCGCCAGTGACGTAGCTGTCGTCGTCTTCGGCGGCATACTCCGCCCACTTCGACGCCTCTTCGGTGTACTCGTCATGCTGCGAACCCGTGAGTTCGCGCTCAAGCGCGTTGTAGTCGGTATTCGGGCTGAAGTACTTCAGCTCCCGAGCGACCTTGGTGTGCTTGGCTTTCTGACGGCCGCGCCCCATGCGTGACCCCCTTACGACATCTGGCCGGGTGGGATGGTCTTCACCCGGCACTCATCTGATAAATGGAATTCGTCCGGCTGCCAGTTTAGCACCGCCGATCGTCCCGGCCGGAGCCCTGCGCAACTCCCGTCGAAGACTCGAATCGTGCCAGAACACCGTGGTGCGCGCATACAGCAACGCATGCTGAGATCATCATGTGATGACGAGTCCTGAACGCGTGAAGGTCGCGGTGATCGGAGCCGGCCAGGCCGGGCTCTCCGTCGCCTTCTACCTGCGCCGGTTCGAGCTCGTCGCCGACGAGGACTTCATCATGCTCGACCGCGCTCCCGGTCCGGGTGGAGCATGGCAGCACCGCTGGTCATCGCTCCGACTCGGCACCGCCCACCGCGTGAACGACCTTCCCGGCATGTCCGAACTCGGCCTGAGCTTCGACACCGCCGACCGCTCGTTGCCCGCGAAGGAGGTCGTGGCCGACTACTACGGGCGTTTCGAATCGCACTTCGACCTGCGTGTTCGCCGGCCGATGAACGTGCGAAGCGTGGCGAACGCGGGCATCGACCTCGTCGTGCACTACGAAGACCTCACCCCTCAGCCGATCGAGGAGCAGAAGGCACGTGGCCTGTTCGGCAGGCGGCGAAGAACCTTCGAGGAACCCGCACCACCGCCTGCGCCGCGGCACGAGATCGCGGCGCAGTTCCTCGTGAACGCGACCGGCACCTGGGGTTCGCCGTTCGTGCCGTATTACCCCGGCATGTCCGAGTTCCAGGGCCGTCACGTGCACACGTCCGACTACACCGCCGCCGAGGACTTCCGCGACAAGCACGTGGTGGTCGTCGGCGGTGGAACCTCGGCGATCGGCTTCATGCTCGAACTCGAGGATGTCGCGGCGGGGCTCACGTGGGTCTCCCGGCGTCCGATCGACTGGCTCGACCGGCAGGAGCTCGATCTCGAAGGGGCATCCGCCGCCGTCGCCCTGCAAGATGAGGCGGCGCGCTCGGGTCGGGCCCTGCCCTCGATCGTCAGTGGCACCGGTGTGCCGAAGAGCCGGCGAGTCGCCGCCGCGATCCAGCGGGGGCTGCTCGTGGCACGCCCCATGTTCGATCGCATCGAGGCCGATCGCGTCGTCTGGGACGGTGATGAGGGTGGCATGGCCCGAGCCGATGTCATCATCTGGGCGACGGGCTTCCGCCCCGACCTGCGTCACCTCGCACCGCTCAAGCTTCGCGAGAAGGCCGGCGGTGTCACGGTGGGCCAGGGCGCGGCGTGGCACGACCCGCGAATCTTCCTCGCGGGCTACGGCCCCCAGGCGTCGACGATCGGCGCGAACCGGGCCGGGCGCATGATCGCCCGCCAGATCATGGCGATGCTCTAGGTTCCCGACCGGCCTCGGGGCACGGATCGACACCCGTGCGGCGAACGCCCATGAGCGCCGACGGGTGGTCGAGCCGGCCGGTGCTCTCACGCGACGCCGTCGAGGAACATGCGCACCGCGGCATCCGTCGTCATGTGGCCATTGGAGTGAGCGGCCGACGGGGATCAACGAGCGAGCAGGTACGCGCCGGCGGCCGCGCCGAGGCCGAGTGCGATCGTCAGCGCGACGTTGAGCACCGCCGCGCGCCATCGCCCGCCGTTGAGGAGTTCGATGGTCTCGACGGTCCAGGTGCTGAAGGTGGTGAGGCCGCCGCAGAACCCGGTGATGAGGATCAGGCGCAGGTCGCCGTCGAGGGCGACACGCTCGGCGAGGCCGATGAGCGCGCCCGCGAGCGCCGAGCCTGCGACGTTCACGATCAGGATGCCGCCGGGCAGGTGCCCTGGCCGCACCGGCAGGGCGCGCGCGAGTGCGTAGCGGAGCACCGCGCCCACGGCGCCCGCCGCGAGCACGGCGACCACGATGAGGGGAGTGAGCGTGCCGGTCACAGGGTCTCACCGGCATCGGTGATCTCGGTCGGCATCGGGCCGTGTGCGATCAGTGAGCCTAAGCGGAGGCCGATTGCTGCGAGCACAAGGCCGCCCACGATCGAGACACCGAGGTAGAGAGCGGCGGTCGCGTGCTCGCCCTCGCGGCTGAGCACGACGAGGGCCGCCATCACGGCCGAGAGCGTGGTGAAGGAGCCGAGCATCCCTGCGCCGAGTCCCGCCTTGAGCCAGTGGGGCATCGCCGGGCGATTCCAGAGGCCGCCGGCGAGCCAGCCGAGCACGAAGGTGCCGCCGAGGTTGACGAGGAGTGTCTCGAGGGGGAATGCGCCGTCGTCGTGCGGGAACGCGAGATCGCACGCAAGGCGCAGGCCGGTGCCGATGAGGCCGCCGACGGCGACGGCGAGGTACGCACGCACCATCCGAGGCTACGCCGAGGCGGTGGCCGGATCGATCACCCAATCGTTCGTGTGCAGGATGCGGCCGGGGGTGACCTCGAACTCTCGCTCGCCGAGGAGCGTGAACCGGGCCTTGCGGCACACCGCATTCGAAGCGGGGTTGTCGACTCGCGGGTAGGCGTGCATCGGCAGGGTCTCGCCGGCGGCACGAGCCAGGGCGAGCATCGCGATCACGGCCGCTGGTGCGATGCCGCGACCGCGGTACTGCGCCTCGACCGACCAGCCTGCCTCGAGGGCCGGGCTCCCGTCTTCGTCGCGATGCCAGTAGCCGACCATGCCGATGCCCTCTGGATGCCCCGGAATCGCGATGCGGAACTGGAACGCCGTGCCCTCGCGCTGCAGCCGCAGGTAGCGCTCATGCCGCGCGACGACCTGCTCGTCGGTTTCGACACCGCCGAGCTGGTCCATGAGCTCGGGGGTGTTGGCGCGGCGCAGCAGGTCGAGGTCGTCGGGCGACCACGGGTGGAGTTCGACGTCGGGCATACGGTCATCGAATCACGCACCACCGACACCGCGGAAGGTCAGCGGTCAGCCCTCAGCGGTCGGCGAGCGTCGCGAGCACGTCGGCCCGCACCTGCGCCAGCCGCGCCTTCAGGAGCGTGACCGATGCCGGCGTCACGCGTCCGCGATGCGCATGCGTACGCAGGTCGGTGCGAAGCTGCTGGCGGAACTCGTTCAGCACCAGGTCGGCCTCGTGCACCGCGCGATTGGACTCCACGTGCAGGTTCGTGGAGCCGCCGGTTCCCGAGGCGGATCCGCTCGCCGGTTCACGCTTCGAGGCGCGCTTCGCCTCACGGGCGGCGCTCGCCAGCTCTGCACGGAGCGAACGCATCGCGTCGTTCACCTCGGCGCGCACGCCGTCGGCGAGTCGTCGCACGGAGTCGGTGAGGTCGTCTTCGATCGCGTCGAGCTCATGGCGCCTCGCCTCGAGCTCGGTGCGACCGGCATCCGTGATCTCATAGACGGTCTTGCGCCCGTCGGTCGACTTCGAGACGAGGCCCTCCTCCTCGAGCTTCGAGAGGCGCGGGTAGATGGTGCCGGCGCTGGGGATGTACGTGCCGCCGAATCGGTCGGACATTGCCTGGATCAGCTCGTAGCCGTGACGCGGCTGCTCGTCGAGGAGCGCGAGCAGGTACAGGCGCAGGTTGCCGTGGGCGAAGACCGGTGGAGTCATGCCGAGGCCCCGTCGTTCGGGCCGCCGACGGATGCGCCCGTGGAGGACGAACCTGCGCCCGCTCCGGTGTCGTCGGCAGTCGAGTGGGACGTCGATCCCGCGTTCGCGGGCGCCTCGCGCCGCATGATCGAGATGCTGCCCGACACGCTGTTCGCGCCGAGTTCGAGCCAACGGCCGGCGAGTTCGCCGACCACCCGCTCGAACCCCTTGCCGAGCACGCCCTTGATCGTCACGTCGTCGAGCAGCACGGTGCCGCCGACCGTGTTGATGCGGTAGCGCGCGCCCGAGCTCGGCTCGAAACGCACGGTCAGGTCGCCTGCGACCGTGTTCGTGTCGATGCGGTCGGGGGTGCCGTAGGCGTCGACGATCATGTTGCCCGAGACCGTGTCGGCGTTGAATGCGACGATGTCTCCGGTCGAGACGATGTCACCGGAGACCGAGTGGGCCGTGATGCGGCCGGTGTGGTTGCCCGCCGAGACCTCGCCCGAGACGCTCGACAGTTCGACGTCGCCCTCGTGGTTGTCGAGCACGATGTCGCCCGAGACGGTGCTGAGCTTCGCGTCGCCGGTGAAGCCCGAGACGAGCGCCCCGCCCGACACCACGCCGAGCTTCAGCGCGACGTGCCGCGGCGCGAGGATCGAGACCTCGGCCCGCGCGCTGCCGACGAAGCCCTTGAAGGCGTCGATGAAGTTGTCCCAGCGCAACTGCGGGTGGTCGATCTCGAGTACGTCGCCGTCGATCTCGACCTTGAGCTCTTTTCCGGTCACGCCCGAGATCTCGACGCGTGCGCCCGGCTCGTCGTGCGCGATCACGTCGACCTTGCCGCCGATGAGGCTGACCTTCAGCTTGCGGACGAGTTCGAGGTCGATGACCCGGCTCTCTCCGGGTGCGATGACCCACTTCTCGATAGCCATGTCGTGCTCCTTCGTTCGGCTGACGGATGCCGCGGCATCCGGAGCCCGTCGTGTGCGTCGCGATATATCGCGTCTTGGGTGTTGGGATCACGATATATCGCGTCTCGCCGATCCGCAACTCCGCGTTCCCAGGTTCGGTCGGCATCGCGCCAGCGGGAGCGTGGCTGCCGAATCTCAACGCGAGTGCGGCGTGGGTGGCGGCTTGACATTGACGTGACGTCAACCTCTAGCGTGGCATCCGTGGGGCTGAACCGGCACCGCTGATCATGGGAGGAGGGCATCGTGGACTGGTCGATCCAGGAGATCGCGAAGCTCGCGGGCACGACGAGCCGCACGCTTCGCCACTACGACGACATCGGCCTGCTGCCGCCGAGCCGCATCGGCGGCAACGGGTACCGGTACTACGACGACGACGCACTCGTGCGGCTGCAGCGCATCATGCTGCTCCGCGAACTCGGACTCGGGCTCGCCGTGATCGCGGAGGTGCTCGACCGCGAGGAGAGCGTCCCGCACGCACTACGCGCCCACCTCGAGTGGTTGCGCAGGGAAGAGGATCGGCTGGCGCGGCAGATCGCGTCGGTCGAGCACACCATCGGAGCGTTGGAAGGAGGTGAACGACTCATGGCAGAGAACATGTTCGACGGCTTCGACCACACCCAGTACAGGGAAGAGGTCGAGGAGCGTTGGGGCAAGGAGGCGTACGCGAAGAGCGACGCGTGGTGGCGCGGGATGAGCGCCGACGAGAAGTCGGCGTGGCAGCAGCGCGCGGCACGGCTCGGCAGCGACTGGATCGCGGCGTTCGAACGGGGCATCGACCCCGCGGGCGACGAGGCGCAGGCGCTCGCGCAGCGGCAGTTCGAGTGGCTCCGTGGCATCCCGGGGACTCCGGGTGGCGGCGCGGGCGGTCCGACGAAGGAGTACTTCGTCGGCCTCGCGGAGATGTACGTGGCCGACGAGCGCTTCGGCGCGAACTACGGCGGCCAGGCCGGCGCGGAGTTCGTGCGTGACGCGATGACCGTCTACGCCGAGCGCAACCTGTAGTCGCCGCGGCGACCGGGGCGCGGTCAGCAATTCAGGTGCGGAGGTGTGTCGCGCGGCCTGCCACTGTGCCGTCGGCACGACACGCCGGGCGCACACCTGAATTGCTGAGCCGCGTGCAGCAACCCCGAGGTGTCCCAGCCTCGGGGTCGCTGTCGTTGAGGCCGCCTACTCGACGGCTGGAGTCGCGGATGTCGCGACGGCGACGGATGCCGCGGCAGGGTCGGCACGGGCGGGAGCCGCGGCATCCGCTCGCCCTGGTCGCCTGATCGCGAACAGGGGGATCGCCCAGCCGCAGAGCGGCCCGATGAGCAGCGCGAACGCGAGCGTGCCGATGCCGACGTTGCCGCCGAGCAGCCAGCCTGCGCCGAGCACGACGACCTCGATGCCGGTGCGCACGATCCAGATGGGCCAGCCGGTCACCGCGTGCAGGCCGGTCATGAGGCCGTCGCGCGGACCGGGCCCGAAGTGCGCGCCGATGTAGAGGCCGGTCGCGATCGCGAGCACGACGATGCCGGCGGGCAGCAGGATGATGCGCACCCACAGGTCGAGACCGGGTGGGATGAGCCAGAGGCAGACATCTGCCGCCGGGCCGACGAGCAGGGCGTTCATGACGGTGCCGAACCCCAGGCGCTGGCGGATCGGGATCCAGAGCAGCAGCACGACGCCGCTCGTGATCACGGTGATGAGCCCGAAGCCGAGCCCCGTCTGCTTGGCGATGCCCTGGGTCAGTACGTCCCACGGGGCGACGCCGAGTTCGCCGCGCACGATGAGTGCGATGCCGATGCCGTAGAGGAAGAGCCCGACGAAGAGCTGCACGAATCGACGGACGAGCACGGGAGCGGAATCGGAGGACCGGCGGCGCATAGTGCAATCCAATTCCAAGATTGGCCTTCTCGCAAGCAGCCAATCGCCGTAAAGTGGCCTTATGGCTGGACTGGTGCTCTCCGCGCGTTCCCTGCAACTGCTGCTCGGCGACTGGCGTGGCACCGGGAGCGCCTACGAGTCCCTCGCCGAGCGCGTGCGCCTGCTCATCCTCGATGGACGCATCGGTGTCGACACCCGGCTCCCCGCCGAACGCGACCTCGCCGAGCGGCTCGGCCTCAGCCGCACGACCGTCACGGCGGCCTACCGGCACCTGCGAGATCAGGGCCTGCTGCACAGCGTGCGCGGCTCGGGCAGCGTGGCGCGCCTGCCGGGAGCGCCCGCGATCCTCCCCGCGCCGCTCGAGAGCGAGTACATCGACTTCTCGAAGGCCGCACCACCCGCGCTGCCGTGGCTGCCCGAGGTGGCGCGCCACGCGGTCGATGACCTGCCGGCGCAGCTCGGCGACCCCGGCTTCGACCCGATCGGCACGCCCGAGCTCCGAGCCGCGATCGCCGACCGATACACCGCTCGCGGGCTGCCCACCACGCCCGACCAGGTCATGGTGACGATCGGCGCGCAACATGCGATCGCACTGCTCTCACGTGCCCTCATCGGTCGCGGCGACCGTGCCGTGACCGAGGTGCCCATCTATCCGCATGCGTACGAGGCCCTGCGCGCAGCCGGCGCGCGGCTCGTGCCCGTGCCCGTCGCACCGAACGGCGTCGGCGACGAGCGCGAGGAGACCGACAGCCTCGTACAGGCCATCCGGCACTCGAATCCGGTCATGGCCTACCTGATTCCCGACTTCCAGAACCCGACCGGCCGCACGATGAGTCGAGCGGCGCGTGCTCGGGTGCTCGACGCCGCGGCCAGGCAGGGCACGATCGTGGTCGCCGACGAGACGACGGCAGAGCTCTCGATCGATCGCCGCGGCGAGTTCCCGCCCATGGCCGTCGACGGGCCGGCCGTGCTCGTCGGTTCGGTCGGCAAGACGGTGTGGGGCGGCATCCGCGTCGGGTGGATCCGCGCAGACCGGCCGCTCATCCGCCGCCTGCTCGCCGTTCGATCGCCGGGTGACCTCGGCACGCCGATCCTCGAGCAGCTGCTCGTCACACGACTGATCGGCCGCATGGACGAGATCCTCGAGCTTCGACGCGAGCAGCTGCGAAGCG
>DASSBT010000037.1:0-12106 GCA_035698465.1 Agromyces sp.
TCGGGTGACCTGCGCGCCGGTGCCGCGTTCTCAGCTCGCGGCGAGCAGCTCCAGCGTGTCGATGACGCGGTTCGAGAAGCCCCACTCGTTGTCGTACCAGGCGACCACCTTGACGTGCTTCCCCTCGACCCGGGTGAGCGCCGAGTCGAAGATCGCCGACGCCGGGTTGCCGGTGATGTCGGAGGAGACCAGCGGGTCGTCCGAGTACTCGAGCACGCCCGCGAGCCGGCCGGCTGCCGCGGTGCGGTACGCCTCGAGCACTTCGTCGCGGGTCACGTCGCGTGAGACGGTGGTGTTCAGCTCGACGATCGAGCCGACCGGCACGGGCACCCGGATCGAGTCGCCCGACAGCTTGCCGTCGAGGCCCGGCAGCACGAGCCCGATCGCCTTTGCGGCTCCCGTGGTCGTCGGCACGATGTTCACGCCGGCGGCGCGCGCACGGCGCGGGTCGCGGTGCGGGCCGTCCTGCAGGTTCTGCTCCTGCGTGTAGGCGTGCACGGTGGTCATGAAGCCGTGCTCGATGCCGGCGAGGTCGTCGAGCACCTGGGCGAGGGGCGCGAGCGCGTTGGTGGTGCACGACGCGTTCGAGACGATCGTGTGCGACGCCGGGTCGTAGGCGTCGGTGTTCACGCCGTAGGCGAGGGTCACGTCTGCACCGTCGGACGGCGCGCTCACGAGCACCTTCTTCGCGCCCGCCTCGAGGTGGGCCCTCGCGGCATCCGCTGCGGTGAATCGACCCGTCGACTCGAGCACGACCTCGACGCCGAGGTCGGCCCACGGCAGGTTCTTCGGGTCGCGTTCGGCGAGCACCCTGATGCGGCGCCCGTCGACGACGAGCGTGTCGCCGTCGACCTCGACGGGGCGGCCGAGGCGACCGAGCGAGCTGTCGTACTTCAGCAGCTGCGCGAGCGCGGCGGGCTCGGTGAGGTCGTTGATCGCGACCACCTCGAGGTCGGAGTCACGTTCGAGGAGCGCGCGCAGGGTATTGCGGCCGATGCGTCCGAAGCCGTTCACGGCGATGCGGGTCATTGCGTTGGGGTTCCTTTCGTTCCCGTGGTCACCCTCTACGTTCGTCGAACGGTTCCGTTCGCGACAGTGGCCAGCGCGACACCTTGCGCAAGGATCACGCCAGCGCCGCGGCATCCGGCGATCTCTTGCATCGGATGCCGCGGCGCGTGCTGCATCGGATGCCTCAGGGTGCGGGGTGCGCGAACGTGTGCCGGTACTCCGTCGGCGACGTGCCGAGGATGCGGTGGAAGTGCAGCCGCAGGTTCGCGCCGGTGCCGAGGCCGACACGGTCGGCGATCTGCTCGACGCCGAGGTCGGTGCGCTCGAGCAGTTCGCGCGCGAGGTCGACACGCGCGCGCAGGATCCACTGCATGGGCGTGTACCCGGTGTCCTCCACGAAGCGACGCGAGAACGTTCGGGCTGACACGTTCGCCTGCTGGGCGAGGTCGCCCAGGCTGATCGGCTGCTCGAGGCGACCCAGCGCCCACTCGCGCGTGCCGGCGAATACCTCGCCGAGCGGCTCGGGCACGCTGCGGGGCACGTACTGCGCCTGGCCGCCGCTGCGATAGGGCGCCGCGACCAGTCGTCGGGCGACGTGGTTCGAGAGTGCGACGCCGTGGTCGCGCCGCACGAGGTGCAGGCACAGATCGATGCCGGATGCCGCGCCCGCCGACGTGAGCACGCTCCCCTCGTCGACGAACAGCACGTTCTCATCGACGTTGACGAGCGGATGCCGCGCGCGGAGCGCCCTCGTGTAATGCCAGTGCGTGGTGGCCCGCCGACCGTCGAGCAAGCCGGTCGCGGCGAGCGCGAACGCTCCCGTCGAGATCGCCGCGAGGCGGGCGCCGCGCTCGTGGGCGGCCCGGAGCCCGTCGACCACGGCCGCGGGCGGATCCTCCAGGTCGGGGTGCCGGTAGCCCGGGATGAAGATCGTCTCGGCCCACTCGAACGCTTCGAGCCCATCGGCGACGTGGTACGAGAGCCCGTCGCCGCCGGTCACCGGGCCGGGCGCGGCGCCGCACACGCGCACCTCGTATGGCATGCTCTGCCTGGTCGAGAAGATCTGCGCCGGGATGCCGACGTCGAGAGGCTTGGCTCCCTCGAGCACGAGCACGGCGACGCGGTGGTTGCTGCGTGGCATCCGACCCTCCCTTGCCCGTGGCGTGAGATGCCCCGGGTGACGTGGATCCGGTGGCGTGGATCCGGTGGCGTGGATCCTACGTTACGCAATGATCCCGCCATCGCCGGCGCCGCCTGCGTGCGGGAGTAGCATCCGACTCGGGAGGCCTGCATGAGCGGCGAACTCGTCCTCATCACCGGTGGTACCGGCTTCATCGGCGCGCACTGCGTCGTGGGGCTGCTCGACGCCGGGTACCGCGTGCGCACGACGCTACGGGATGCCGCGCGCACGGGCGACCTGCACGCGCTCGTGCGAGCGGGCGGCGCTGACCCGTCTGGAATCGAGGTCGCGGTAGCCGACCTGCTGCACGACGACGGGTGGGCCGCCGCCGTCGACGGCGCGGACTTCGTGCTCCACGTGGCATCCCCCTTCCCGATGCGCGAGCCGAAGCGCCCCGACGACGTCATCGCACCGGCCCGCGACGGCACGCTTCGGGTGCTGGAGGCCGCGCATCGGGCGGGCGTGCGACGTGTGGTGCTCACGTCGTCGTTCGCTGCGATCGGCTACTCGACACGGCCCGACCGGCCGTACACCGAGGCCGATTGGACCGACCCCGACTCGCCCGGCCTCTCAACGTACGTGCGATCGAAGGCCGTCGCCGAACGCACCGCGTGGGAGTTCGTGCGCGGTGAGGGGCGCGGCCTCGAGCTCGCAACGGTGAACCCGGGCGGCGTCTTCGGCCCAGCGCTCGGGCCCGACCTCTCGACATCGGTCGCGCTGCTGCGTGTTCTGCTGAACGGCGCGGTTCCGGCGGTTCCGCGCGGCGAGACCTCTGGTGTCGACGTGCGCGACGTCGCCGACCTGCACCTGCGGGCGATGACGCATCCGGATGCCGCGGGCGAACGATTCCTCGCCGTCTCGGGCGATCCCATCTCCTACCCCGACCTCGCGCGGCTCCTGCGCGGCCGCCTCGGCGAGCGGGCGGCACGTGTGCCGCGACGCACGCTGCCGAACTGGATCGCGCGCATCGGCGCACTCGTCAACTCCGACCTGAGAGCGGTCGTGCCCGAGCTCGACCGGTCGCGTCGGGCGTCGAGCGAGAAGGCGCAGCGCGTGCTCGGCTGGCGGCCACGGCCGCGCGATGAGGCGATCGTCGCGTCGGCCGAGAGCCTCATTCGGCTCGGACTCGTCAGGAGCTGACGTGAACGGTCGGGCGCCGCGCGACCACGAGGGCGTGCACGGCGACACCTCGGGATCACCTCAGATACCGATCCCGGATGGAGCGGATCGGGATCTGTTCAGGATCGCACCAGCCGGGCGATCGCGTCGGAGGCTTCCTTGATCTTTTCGTCGGCCTCGGCGCCACCGCGGACGGCGGCGTCGACGACGCAGTGCTTCAGGTGATCGTCGAGCAGCCCGAGGGCGACCGATTCGAGTGCCGAGGTCAGTGCAGAGATCTGGGTCAGGATGTCGATGCAGTACTTCTCCTCATCGACCATCCGCTGGATCCCGCGGGCTTGTCCTTCGATGCGGCGCATCCGAGCCAGGTAGTTGTCCTTGTCCGTGATGTACCCGTGGGGCTCGTGGGTGACGGAGGTTTCGGTCACGGTGTGCTCCTCTCAGAGTGGTGCGGTGCCGGTAGCATGGGCGCGTTTGGCTGGGTGGTGACGTGCCCGGTGCCGGGTTCGACGCGGTCGCGGATGGCGGACCGGAAGGTCCGTAGTCGCAAGCTGTTGCTGACGACGAAGACGCTGGAGAACGCCATCGCCGCCCCTGCGAGCATTGGGTTCAAGAGCCCGAGCGCGGCGAGGGGAATCGCGGCGACGTTGTAGGCGAAGGCCCAGAACAGGTTTCCCTTGATCGTGCCGAGGGTGCGTCGGGCGAGACGGATCGCGTCGGCCGCGGCGCGGAGATCGCCACGCACCAGGGTGATGTCGGCGGCTTCGATCGCGACATCCGTGCCGGTCCCCATCGCAAGTCCGAGGTCGGCGGTTGCGAGTGCGGCCGCGTCGTTGACGCCGTCGCCGACCATCGCGACGACCTTGCCCTCGGCTTGCAGTCGACGGACGACGTCGACCTTTTCTTGGGGGAGCACTTCCGCGATGACCCGGTCGATGCCGACCCGCGCTGCAACGTGGCGGGCAACGGTCTCGTTGTCACCGGTCAGCAGCACCGGGCTGAGGCCGAGACGGCGGAACTGCTCGACGGCTTCCGCGCTGGTCGGCTTGACCTGATCGGCGACGACGAGCACGGCGCGGGCGAGGCCATCCCAGGCGACGATGATCGCGGCACGGCCGGCAGCCTCTGCGACACGCTTGGCATCCGCCAGTTGCGGGGGCAGGTCGATGGACCACTCCGCGAACAGCAGGTCGCGGCCGACGAGCACCAGGTGCCCCTCGACGATGCCCTGCACGCCGCGGCCCTCGAGGTTTGCGAACGTCTCGACCGGTGGCAGCTGGCCGAGACGGTCCGCGGCGGCCACGGCGATCGCTCGGGCGATCGGATGCTCCGAGGCGTGCTCGACCGCGCCGGCGTACCGTAGGACATCCGCCTCGTCGACGGTGTCGGCGACGTGCACTTCGGTGAGGGCCATCCGGCCGCTCGTGACGGTGCCCGTCTTGTCGAGGACGATCGTGTCCACTCGGCGGGTCTGCTCGAGCACTTCGGGGCCCTTGATGAGGATGCCGAGCTGAGCGCCCCGGCCGGTGCCCACCAGCAATGCGGTCGGCGTCGCGAGCCCGAGTGCACAGGGGCAGGCGATGATCAGAACGGCCACGGCGGCGGTGAACGCCGCCTCGGCCGGGAATCCGCCGCCCAGCCATGCGCCGAGTGTCGCGATCGCGATGCCGACCACGATCGGTACGAACACGCCGGAGATCCGGTCGGCCAGTCGCTGCACGTCGGCTTTGCCGGACTGGGCGTCTTCGACGAGCTTGGCCATCTGCGCCAGCTGCGTGTCCGACCCGACCCGGGTTGCCCGCACGACGAGGCGTCCGCCCGAGTTGACGGTCGCACCCACCACGGGGTCGCCTTCATCGACCTCGACGGGCACCGATTCGCCGGTGAGCATGGACGCGTCGATCGCACTGCGCCCCTCGACGATGACACCGTCGGTGGCGATCTTCTCGCCAGGACGAACGACGAACTCGTCGCCTGCCGTCAGCTCATTCACCGGAACCCGTCGTTCGACGCCATCACGGCGTACCGCGACGTCCTTCGCGCCGAGTTCGAGGAGGGCGCGAAGCGCGTCGCCGGCGCGTCGCTTGGAGCGCTTCTCGAAGTAGCGGCCGGCGAGCACGAACACCGTCACTCCGGCTGCCACCTCCAGGTAGATGTTCGCTGCGCCATCGCTCGGAGCAATCGTCAGTTCGAACGGGTGCGTCATTCCCGGAACACCCGCGGTTCCGAAGAACAGCGCCCAGAGTGACCACAGGAACGCGGCGATCGTCCCGACGGACACGAGGGTGTCCATCGTCGCCGCACCGTGCCGGAGGTTCAGCAGCGCGGCCCGATGGAACGGCCACGCCGCCCACACGATCACGGGTGCGGCGAGGGTCAGTGACAGCCACTGCCAGTACGTGAACTGCAGCGCCGGAATCATCGACATTCCGATGATCGGCGCCGTCAGTACCGCGCTCCCGATCAGCCGGGCACGCAGCGAGCGGAGCTCACGATCCTGACTGCTCTCAGCCGGATCGGTGTGCTCGGAATCGGCCCCGCGAGGCAGCGCCGCGGTGTAGCCGGTCTTCTCCACCTCGGCGATGAGTTGTTCCGGCTCGTACTGGGCGGGAACTTCGACGTGCGCCTTCTCGGTGGCGTAGTTCACCGACGCGTTCACCCCGTCGAGCTTGTTCAGCTTGCGCTCGATGCGCTGCGCGCAGGACGCACAGGTCATCCCGCCGATCTCGAGTTCGATGCGTCGGGTCATCGCTTCGGCGTTCGTCATCCGTCTGCCCGCTTTCTGTCAGCTCGATCGTCAGTGGGTCGCGTCGTCGTCACCGTGGCTGCCGGCCCCGCGTGGGTCAGCGCCTTGGGCAGCCGCGGTCTGGATGAATGCGGCGGTGTGGACCTGCCCGGCGACCTTGAAGTCGAGGTAGAGCAGGTAGGTGCCCGGGCTGGGTACTTGAGCGATGAACGACACCGCTGACCCCGGGCTGGAATCCATGTGTTCGGGGTGGACGTGCAGGTACGCGAGATCGCCGTGCCGCAGGGCTACCAGGTGCCCGTTCGCTCCGAGATACGGTTCCAGTGTCACAGGCTCACCCGATTGGGTGACCACGAACGACAACGAGGAGCCGCTCGCCGCAGTCAGGTCACCGTCGAGGGTGACCTCGTACGGTCCGGCTTGCGCCGTATCGCCACTGGGAGCTATGGACCGCTCGACCGCCCCTTCGACGAGGAAGGACGTGGTGAGGGTGAGGTTCTCACCGAGCGCTCCCGGGACGAAGTCGGCGTAGACCCGGTAGTCTCCTGCGGCATTCCACGTCCAGGGGAGCGACCATGATCCGTCCGCGGCCAGGGTGGGGTGCACGTGTCGGAACTCGCTGCCGTCCGTGCGGACGACGATCAGGTGCAGATCCTTCTCATGCTCCGTCACATACTCCCGCAGGGGTGCACCATCAGGGCTCGACAGCACGAAGGTGAGCTCACCGCTCTGACCGGCTACGCGCGGTGCGTCGAGTTCGTGGAGCTCGTAGCCGCGGTCCACCGCCGCAATCCCGCGGACCGATACGGCGTCCGAGTCGGATGCCTCGTGGCCGGCACCGTGCGCGCTGTTGTCGGCGTCACCGTGCCAGGCGTCGGCTGCGGAAGCCGGCACGAGCACCTTCCCAGCGCCGAACGCGGCGGCGAAGATCGCGATCAGGGCGCCTGCGAACAGACCCAAACGAACAGGGGTGTTCATCTCAGGCTCGGACCGCTCGGTAGCCGGCTTCCTGGACCGCCGCGAGCACCGCCGCGTCATCGATCGACTGCCCACCCGATACGACGAGTCGCCCGGTCGTGGCCGACACGTCAATGGCCGACACGCCGGTCACCTGCTGCACCTCTTCGCGGACGGACATCTCGCAATGCCCGCAGGTCATGCCCGTCACCGCGTACTCGATCGTGGTCATCATGTTCTCCTTGGATACCTATGGGGGGTATGTTCGCAGATTCACGCTATACCCCCTAGGCGTATTTCGCAAGGCGCTCGGCCATGCCGATAGCCCGCAGAAGTCGGTCTTGACATGAATACCCCCACCGGGTATAGCGTAATACCCCTATAGGGTATCAACCCAGAAGGAGAGATCCGAAATGTCAGTACACGTAGCTCCGGCCAGACGCCGGTGGCTCGGACTCGCGCTCATCGCCGCGGCCCAGTTCGTCGTCATCATGGACACATCGATCATCGGCGTGGCCCTGCCCGACATGCAGGCGGAACTCGGGTTCACACCTGAGTCCCTGTCCTGGGTGTTCAACGCCTACGTCGTCGCCTTCGGCGGACTGCTGCTGCTCGGCGGCCGGCTCTCCGACCTGCTCGGAGCCCGGAAGGTCTTCATCACCGGCTGGATGATCCTCGCGCTCGGGTCCGTGCTCGCCGGCGTTGCAACCAACGTCGGGCTCGAGATCGCCGGTCGGGCCGTCCAGGGTGCCGGCGCCGCGCTCATCGCCCCGGCAGCACTCAGCCTGCTCATGGCGCTCTTCGGCGGCACCAACGAACTGCCTCGCGCCTTCGCCGTGTACGGTGCCGCTGCGCCGATCGGGGGCACCGCCGGTGTCTTCCTCGGCGGCGTGCTCACCGAGTATGCCAGCTGGCCCTGGGTGTTCTACATCACCGTCCCGATCGCCGCGCTCGTCGTCCTGCTCACGCCCGCCGTGCTGCCCCGCGTCGCCCGCCAGAGCGGATCTGTGGACATCGTCGGAGCCATCACCGGCACGGTTGGCCTTGCGGCCCTCGTCTACGGTGTCGTGCGGGCGCCTGAGGTCGGTTGGGCTGCGGCTGAGACCATCATCGCCGTCGCTGGCGGGGCCGCGCTGTTGGTGCTGTTCTTCCTCGTGCAGGCCCGCTCCCGCCAGCCGCTGCTGCGCCTGGGCATCTTCCGGACCCCGCAGCTCGGCGCGGCGAACATCGCCCAGCTCCTGCTCGGTGCGGCGTGGGTGCCGATGTGGTTCTTCCTGAACCTCTACCTGCAGCACGTCCTCGGCGCGGGTGCATTCGCTGCAGGCGCGGCGCTGCTTCCGATGACGATCCTGATCGTGTTGGGCATGACGCTGGTCGCGCCTCGGCTGCTCGCGAAGTTCGGCGCCAAGCCGCTCATCGTCGCCGGGTTCGCCTTCCTCGCTGCAGGTCTCGCGTGGCTCGCGTTCGCGCGCCCTGACGGCGTCTACGTCCTCGACGTACTGCCCGCCTCCCTGGTCGCCGCGTTCGGCATGGCGCTGGCCTTCGTCCCCTCGCTCGGCACCGCCATCGGCACTGCACGGCCCGACGAGACCGGCGTCGCCTCGGGACTCGTCAACACCAGCTATCAGATCGGTTCAGCCGTTGGCCTCGCGTCGCTCACCGTGCTGAGCTCGATGGTCGCCACCGGCGGCACCACCTCCGCGGACCTCACGCGCGGCTACGCGGCCGCGTTCATCGGTGCCGCCGTCGTCGCGGCTCTTGGTGGCGTCATCGCCGGAGTCACGCTTCGGGGTTCGCAGCGTGCGGGCAGCACGGAACTCGAACGGGAAGCCGTCAACGCCTGAACAACGAGCCGCGTGTCGAGATCAGCAATACGGAAGCCATGGCGTTCTCGTCGGTGTTCGTCGCGACGAACAGCCTGCGTCGGCACTCCTTCCGCGCCGCTGAGCGCTGACCGGGACAGGAGCCTCACCTGGTCACCGTTCTTTCGTGGAGACTACGACACTGATGCCAACACAGCATCAGTGTCGTAGGCCGCGTGGCTGAGCGCCGCGAACTCGCGGGGTCGACCTGAACCGCGATAGGACGCCGGGCAGAGAAGGAGTGGCCGAGCGCGGACGACCGGGCCTACACGGCTCGGCGCATCACGACCCGAGGCCACGCGTCCAGCCCCAGTTCCCCCTCGCGCGCGCGGATACGTCCTAGCCCGGCTGAGAGCGCATCCCCCGGGACGACTGCGAAGCCGAGCCGCGCGTAATACGGGCCGTTCCACGACACGTTGGCGAACGTCGTGAACGTGAGTGCGGTCAATTGATGGCCGTTCAGCCCAGAGGGGCAGCGGCCGCGGCTCAGCGCGTGCTCGTCACGCGGGCGGGGCGGCGCGTCTCGGGCGGCGTGGCGGGCAGCGCCTCGAACCACGGGCCCGCCGCGTCGAGCAGGTCGATGTCGCCGCGATCGCCGAGCAGCTCCCAGCGCTGCAGCGACATCGGCAGGTTGCCGTTGCGCCACACGACGTCGTGGAAGTCGCGCAACGAGAACGGCGTGCCGGCGAGTTGGGCGGCGACCGCGGCATCCGTGAACATGCGCTGCACTTCGAGCTTGCCCACGTGGTAGGCCATCGCGAGGCCCGGCGTCGCCACGTAGTACGAGGTCTCGGTCGTCGCGGTCTCGACATCCATGGGCACGAGCCGAACGAAGAAGTCGACGGCGTCGGGCAGTGAGAAGGCACCGGTGGCGAGGTTCACGTCGACGACCACGCGCAGCGCCCGCAGCCGCATGAAGTTGTGCACGATCGTCTGCGAATGCGGGGCATCAGCGAACAGCCCGGCCGTGAGCATGAGCTCCTCGTTGTAGTGCGCGATGCCCTCGTTCGCCACCGAGTCGATGAAGTGGCGCCGCGCAGGATTCGGTTGCGCCCACGACAGCGCGAGTTGCTGGCTGTGCGCGCCCTCGTGGATGATTCCGAGCCGCGGGTCTTGCGCATTCGCGGCATCGAAGTACGGCAGATCGGATGCCGGAGGCTGCACGTATGACGTCGCAACATCGCCCTGACGCCGGATGCTCGTGAGGTCGTCGTTCACGCCGAGGAACGCGATCGGCTCGAGGTACGACGGCGTCGCAGCGAAGTGGTAGTGGCGCAGAGTCGCGGGCTGGCTCAACAGCCCCTCGTTCTCGTAGAACGCGCGCACCTCGGCCTCGCGCGCGGCCTGGTCGGCGACCTCGGCGGCTGCGTCGCTCGCGAGCCGCGCGTCGGGAAGCTCGCGGTGGCGATTTCGGGTCACCGTTTCGGCGACCACGCTGCGCCGGTAGTCCTGCATCGCCGCACGCACGAGCTCTTCAGGCTCGGCCGTCAGCAGCGCAACGTGGCGCAGGTACCAGATGAACGCCTCACGGCCGACGATCACGTCAGGTCGGAGTCGGTCGGCGGATGCCTCGAGCCAGCCTCGATAGCGCGCCAGCGCGGTACCGGCCGCGGGCTGCGCTTCAGCGAGCGAGCGGGCCGTCGTCGTGTGCAGCAACGCGCTCACCTCGGCGACCGATCGAGCGAGCCGCGCCTCGATGTCGTCGAGCTCAGCCGCGGCGACCCGGGCGAGCGTCGCGACGCCCGCCCGCTCGAGGTTCTCGATGGCCTGGTCGACGGCCGCCGGGATGGACTCGAGCACGCCGACGAGATCGGACTGCCGCCGCGCCTCGAAGGGCGGCGGAGCGAGCAGCAGGTCGAACCACGGCCCCAGGATCTGCGACGTCAGGAAGACGGCATCGCGCTCCCAGTTGCGCAGCACCGTGAGCTCCCAGTGCACGCGGGCGAGCGCCGCGCCGAGGAGGCGGTGGTCGACCTGCGCCGACACCGGCAGTGCGCCGAGCGCATCGGGGTCGAGCGATCGCCAGCGATCGGTGAACCCGCCGAGCACCGACAGGAACTCGTCGATCGCGGCGGGATCGAACCGCGGCATCCAGCCGGCAGGGCGTTCGACGCGCGGGATGTCGTCGGCGGTACGGAAGGAGGTGGCATCGCGCCACTCCCAGAACTCCACCGCGAGCTGTTCGAGGTCCGTTGCGAGCGACGTCATCCGACCACGTTAGCTCCGACCACCGACGACGCACTCGCTGCGGCGACCCAGGAGGCAGGATGGCGCGGACACGACGATGCCGCACACATGACGGATGCCGCGAACCCCTGGCTCGCGGCATCCGTCATCGTGATCGACGTCGCGTCAGTCACGACGCGCGTCAGTTACGACGCCGTCGCGGTCACCTCGCGCTCGGACTGCGGGGTGCTCTGCACCTCGACCTTGCGCGGCTTCGCCTTCTCGCTCACCGGGATGACGACGCTCAGCACGCCGTTGTCGTAGTGCGCGCTGATCTCGCTCGTGTCGAGCCCCTCGCCGAGGGTGAGCTGGCGCAGGAACGACCCGCTCGGCCGCTCGTGTGCGAGCCACTGCACGTCGTCGTTGGAGCGCAGGGTGCGCTCGGCGCGGATCGTGAGCAGCTGCCCATCGACGTCGACGTCGATCGAGCCCGGGTCGACGCCCGGCAGATCGGCCGACAACACGTAGTGGTCACCGTCTCGATGCAGGTCGATCGGCATCACTCGCGGCCCCTGTCGCGAGTCGAGCATTCCCGCAGCGAGGCGGTCGAGCTCACGGAACGGGTCCCAGTACATGGCCATGACGTTCTCCTCCCTGTCGGCCGCGGTGTGCGGCCTCTGTCTAAGACTTGAGTCACTTCGACTCAAGTATCTTCAGATTAGCACTCTCGGGATGAGAGTGCCAAGCCACTGGCGTGTGACACCTGTCCAGATCTTGGTCGCGCGCGTGGACACATTGACAGGGACGAAACGCCCGCGTTGACTGGGGCGATGCGCGTCGTCATCGCCGGAGGTCACGGCAAGATCGCCCTCATCCTCGAACTCCTGCTCGCCGAAGCAGGCCACGAGCCGGTCGCGATCATCCGCAACCCAGAGCATCGCAACGATGTCATTGCGGCGGGCGCGGCCGCCGTCGTGCTCGACCTCGAAGCGGCATCCGTCGACGAGGTCGGCCAAGTACTGAAGAACGCGGATGCCGCGGTCTTCGCCGCCGGCGCCGGCCCGGGCA
>DASSBT010000038.1:0-10066 GCA_035698465.1 Agromyces sp.
TGTCCGAGTGGCTCCGCGGTGCGGCATCCGACATCGAGCTCGTCGTGGCCGTGCCGTCGTGGTCGGAGTTGCTCGCCAGCTCGGAGTTCCCGGTCGACGTCGTGCTCCTCGACCTCGACCTGCGCGACAACATCCCGATCTCGCTGAAGCTCTCGATGCTGAAGAGTGCAGGCGTGCAGACGATGCTCATGAGCACGTATTCAGAGCCGGCGGTCGTGCGCGAGGCACTCGGGGCGGGGGCGCTCGGATACCTCGTGAAGAGCGAACCGGTCGAGAACATCATCGAGGCGATCCGGGCCGCACGCGTCGGCGAGTCCTACCTCACGCACGAACTCGAGGTCGCCCTCGCCGACGAAGGTGCGGTGCCGAAGCTCTCTGCGCAGGAGCGGCGGGTGATGGCGCTCTACGGCGCCGGGCAGCCGGTGAAGGCCGTCGCCTTCCAGCTCGGCATCTCGGAGGAGACGGCGAAGAGCTATCTCAAGCGCATCCGCGAGAAGTACCGGGCCGCGGGCTTCGACGTGGGAACGAAGGTGGCGCTCCGAAAGCGCGCGATCCTCGACGGCATCCTGCTGCAGTCCGACTGAACGACCGTCCGTCGCTCAGGGGTCGACGACCTCGGTGTTCACCCCTTGTCGAGCGCCGCCTCGAGCCGTTCGATCTTGGCGTCGATCTCACCCACCCGGCCCGGACGGATGTCGGCCTTCAGCACCAGCGACACGCGCGGCCCATATTGGGCGACCGCGTCGGTCGCCCGGCGGATCACGTCGAACACCTCGTCCCATTCACCCTCGATCTCGGTGAACATCGACGACGTGCGATTCGGCAGCCCCGATTCCCGAACGATCCGCACGGCGGCAGCGACCGCATCATGGACCGAGCCCTCCGGTCCTTCGGCACCGCTCGGTGCCAGCGAGAATGCGACGAGCATGATTCCTCCTCGGATGGTTCACACGGTCGGGAGACCGCGCCGCTCCCCCGTCGTCCCAGCCTGCCACACTGCACGGATGCCCCACACGGCCAGGAGGACGAGCAGCAGCACCTTCACCGTGAGCACGAGCACGAACCCGGGGTGGGCGACCAGGAGCCACCCGTACCAGTACGGGTAGATGACCTGCGTGAGCAGGGCGACACCCGCCGCGAGCAGCGCCGGCACCGCGAAGCGACGAGGCCGGAGGACGAGGCCGAGGATGACCGGCGCCGCGAGCCAGGTCACGAACTGCGGCGAACCGACCTTGTTGGCCAGCATGAGCACGACGACGAGCGCGAGCGCGAGCGGAGGCACCAGCCGCCCGAACGTCGCGCCGCGTCGCGCCGCACGCACGCCGACCAGCACGACGGCGGCCACGCCGAGCGCCATCACCGGCGTCGTGAGGGCGGCCGCGGCATCCGCCCCCGGCCCTTCGACCTGGAAGGTGAGGATCGCCCGGTCGTAGTCGATGTCGATGCCCGGCACCCCGCCGACCATCAGCCAGAGCCACGCGACGGCGAGCGGCGCCTCGACCTGCAGGCCGCGATCCGATTGCTCGGCGATGAAGCCCAGTGCATTCAGGCCCGAGCCGGCGATGATGCTCGCGCCCAGGATGCCGACGCTCAGCGCGACCGCCACCGTCACGACGTCGACGCGCCGTCGCGAGGCGATGACGAGGGTCGCGACGAGCGCGGCCGGCCACACCTTCACCCAGGCGCCGATCGTGAGCAGCACTGCGGCGACGCGCGGCCGGCCGGCGGCCCACAGCAACCCCGTGACCGCCAGCGGCACCGTGATGGCGTCGATGCGACCGAGCGCGATCGGCCCGAGGAGGGCGAGGAAGCCCAGCCACCACCACGCCGCGAGACGCCGGGTGCGCGACAGGCGACGGTCGCCGAGGAGGATCGCGAAGGCGATCGCGTCGAGCAGCACCACGATCGCGAGCCAGGTCTGGCCGTACCAGTCGGGGCCGAACGCGAGCGACGCCGCCATCGGTGCGAACGCGAGGATCGGGTACACCCACGGCACGTCGATGCCCATGCGAACGTACCCGTCTGCGGCGTTCTCGGCCCACACCCGGTACACCGCCGTGACGTCGCCGAGGGGCCACCCCTGCGCGACGAGGTTCAGCCAGACGAGCGCCGCATGCACCACCGCGAACGCGATCCAGAGGGCGGCACGGGTGGCGAGGAAGCGGCGGATGCTGCGACGCGCGGATGCCTCGCGCACGCCGCCGACCGTCATGTGGCGAGCCTATCGATCGGTCAGTGTCCGAGGAGCGAACCCACCACCGACGGCACGGCGGCGGCGATGTCGAGTGCCGTCACCGGTCCGCCACCGGCCCCGGCGCTCGCACGCCGCGCTGCTTCGCCCTGCACCCATGCGGCGGTGGCGGCGAGCGAGGTGAGGGCTTCGGCATCCGTCGCGAGCACGGCGTGGTGCGTGGCGACGAGGGCACCGAGCACGCCGCCGAGCACGTCGCCGGTGCCGGCCGTGGCGAGCCAGTGCGTGGGCGCGGTCACGGTGAGGCGGTTGCCCACAGGATCGCACACATGGGTCACCGCGCCCTTGAGCAGCACCGCGACGCCGATCTCTGCGGCGGCGCGTTCGGCCCACGCGGCCGGATCGGCGCGCACCTCGTCGACGCTCGTGCGGATCTCACGCGCGTCGAGCAGCGTCGCCAGTTCCCGGGCGTGCGGCGTGATGACGGTGGGAGCGGAGTGCGTGCCGACGAGATCGAGGGCGCCCGCGTCGACCACGACGGGCACCTTGTCTGCGAGCGCATGCTCGAGGTCGCCGATCAGCATGAACGAACGACGTCGTTGGTCGATGCCCGACCCGATCAGCCACGCCTGCACCCGACCCGCGACGGTCACCGTCTCTGGGCGGTGGGCGAGCACGGCCTGGCGCAGTGCACGCGGCCCGGTGTAGCGCACCATGCCGACGCCCGCCCGATGCGCGGCCTCGACGCCGAGCACGGCCGCGCCGGGATATTCCTGCGAGCCCGAGACGACCCCGAGCACGCCGCGCGAGTACTTGTCGTCACCGGCCGCCGGTGCGGCGACCCACTCGGCCGCGTCATCCTCGGTCCACTCCCGCCATCCGTCCGTCATGCTCCAACGATAGGTTGGGGAGGATGCCTCCGACAGTTCCCGCACCGATCAGCCTCTCGCCGCGCGTGGTCGTGTTCGACTACGGCGAGGTGATCTCACGTGAGCCCACCGAGGCCGACCGGGCGACCCTCGTGGCCAGGGCCGGCGTGCCCGCCGACGCGTTCTGGCCGGCCTACTGGGCGCACCGCGAGGGGCTCGACCAGGGCACGACCTCCATCGCCGACTACTGGGCGCTGGTCGGTCGCGACCTCGGCATGCGGTGGGACCCCGTCGACGTGCACGAGCTGTGGGCGATCGACCACCGCAGCTGGCTCAGCGTCGACGCAGGCACCCTTCGCGTGCTGCATGCGCTCTCCGCGGGCGGTACCCGCCTCGCACTGCTCTCGAACGCCGGCGCGGACTTCTCGGGCTGGCTGCGCTCTGGGTCGTTCTCGCCGCTCTTCGAGCGCGTGTTCGTGAGCGGCGAGCTCGGCCTCGTGAAACCGCACGCCCCGATCTACGAGCACGTCATCCGTGAACTCGGCATCGCGGCATCCGACTTCGTGTTCATCGACAACAAGTCGGAGAACGTCGAGGGCGCCAAGGCGGTGGGCGGCGAAGGGCACGTGTTCACGGATGCCGCGGCGCTCGAGTCGTGGCTGCGGGCCCTCGCCGCCTGACGCGGCGCGGGCAGGCGCGCTGAGGCCCGGTCAGGCGCGCTGAGGCCCGGTCAGGCGCGCGACGCCCGCAATGCCCTGGCCCGCTCGAGGATGTCGCCTTCGGGCTGGGCGATCGCGATGATGTTCCCCTCGGTGTCGTCGAACCAGGCGCCTCGCTCGCCCGCGAGGTCGGCGACGCCGTCGACGGTCGTGAGGTCGCCCAGGTCGTAGTCGTTGAACGTCACGCCCTTCGCGCGGAGCTCGGCCATGTCGCGGTCGAGGTCGTCGGTGAGGATGGAGAACGACGTGCTCTTCGCCGTGCCGGCGAACTGCGACTCGTACACGAGCACCGGGACACCGCCGATGACGTACGTCGCGGCGCCTTCCTCGGTGACCACGGGATCCAGTCCGAACACGTCGTGCCAGAACGTCTGCGCGCGCGACAGATCTGAAGCGGCGAGCACCGCCATGCCGACAGCATTCTCAAACATGAGTGCACCTCAACTCTCTTGACGCGCGAAGTCTACGCGCGCCCGCGGGCGCGCACACGACCCCCATCCGGGCCGCTTTCGCGCCGGCTCGGTCACTCGTCCGTCAGGTGCGCCTCGTGGCGTCCTGCACCTCGCCGACGAGCTCTTCGATGATGTCCTCGAGGAAGATCACGCCGGTCGTCGCGCCGTCCTGGTCGAAGGCACGCGCCACGTGCGTGCCGAGTCGGCGCATCGTCGCGAGCGCATCCTCGAGGTCGGTCCCGTCGTAGATCGAGACGAGTCGCCGCACGCGCTTCGCCGGCAGCGGCTCATCGAACTCGTCGGCGTCGAGGTCGATGACGTCCTTGAGGTGCACGTAGCCAACGGGCTCGCCGTGGTCATCGCTCACGACGTACCGCGAGAACCCGTGGCGTGCGACTCCGCGCTCGACATCGCGCGGCGTGGCCGTCGAGGGCAGGCTGACGATGCCGGGCAGCGGCACCGCCACGTCGCGCACCTGCTTGGTGGTGAACTCGAACGCGAGCGTGAGGGTGCCGCTCGCGTCGTCGAGCACGCCTTCTCGGCGCGACTGGTGCACGATCGTCTGCACCTCCTCGAGCGTGAACGTCGAATTCGCCTCGTTCTTCGGCTCGACCCGGAAGAGCCGGAGCACGCCGTTGGCCGTGGCGTTCAGGGCGACGATCACCGGGCGGAACACGCGCGCGAAGAGCACGAGCGGCGGCGCGAGGAGCAGCACGGCGCGGTCGGGGATCGAGAACGAGAGGTTCTTCGGCACCATCTCGCCGAACACGACGTGCAGGTACGAGACCAGCAGGAGCGTGATGATGAACGCGATCGTCGAGACGACGGCCTCCGACCAGCCGGTGAGTTGCAGCGGCACCTCGAGCAGGTGGTGGATCGCGGGCTCCGACACGTTCAGGATGAGCAGCGAGCAGATCGTGATGCCGAGCTGGCTCATCGCGAGCATGAGCGTCGCATGTTCCATCGCCCAGAGCGCCGTCTTCGCACTGCGGCTGCCCGCCTCGGCGAGCGGCTCGATCTGCGAGCGGCGTGCCGAGATGACGGCGAACTCGGCACCGACGAAGAACGCGTTGGCGATGAGCAGCACGAACAGCCAGATGATGCCGATCCAGTCGCTCATCGGGTCTCCCCCTCGTCGTCGACGTGGGAGGGCACGGGGCTGGGTACGAACCGCACGCGGTCGATCCGCCGGCCGTCGAGTCGCTGCACGACGAGCGTGCCGTGTTCGACCGGCACTTCGTCGCCGACGACGGGCAGCCGACCGAGCTCGGCCATCACGAATCCGGCGACGGTTTCGTAGTCTCCGTTCTCGGGCACTCGGATGCCGGTGCGTTCGAGCAGCTCGTCGGGCCTCAGGATGCCCGGAAAGCTGATGGTGTCGCCCTTGCGCACGATGCCCGCGCGGGTGCGGTCGTGCTCGTCGGCGACCTCGCCCACGAGTTCCTCCACCAGGTCTTCGAGGGTCGTGACCCCGGCAGTGCCGCCGTATTCGTCGACGACGACCGCCATCTGGAATCCGCGCCCGCGCAGTTCGCCCAGCAGCAGGTCGAGCTTCATCGTCTCGGGCACGCGCAGCGCCTCGGACTGCAGCGCCGACGCCGGCACCTCCGCCCGCCGTTCGCGCGGCACCGCAACGGCCTGCTTCACGTGCACGACGCCGACGATGTCGTCGAGGTTCTCGTCGTAGACGGGGAACCGCGAGAATCCGGTCTGTCGCGCGAGTTCGAGCACCGACTCGGCGGGCTCCTGTCGCTGCACGGCGGCCACAGCGGGCCGAGGGGTCATCACGTCGGATGCGTCGTGGTCGGCGAAACGGAGGGTGCGGCCGAGGAGGGTGGCGGTGTCCTGCTCGAGGAGCCCGGCGCTCGCCGAGCGACGCACGAGCGACGAGAGTTCTTCGGCCGAACGTGCGCCCGAGAGCTCCTCCTTCGGCTCGATGCCCACGGCACGAAGCAGCGCATTGGCGCTTCCGTTGAGTAGTGCAATCGCTGGGCGGAAGACCCAGGTGAACGCGGACTGGAAGGGAATGACGAGTTTCGCCGTGGCGATCGGAAGCGCGAGCGCGAAGTTCTTCGGCACGAGTTCGCCGATGACCATCGACAGCAGCGTGGCGGTGACGATCGCGGTGGTTGCACCGACGGGCCGAACCGCCGCTTCGGGCAGCCCGAGCGCAGCGAGCGGGCCGGCGAGAAGCGAGCTGATCGCCGGCTCCATCGTGTAGCCCGTGAGCAGCGTCGTGAGCGTGATGCCGAGCTGGGCGCTCGAGAGGTGCGTCGAGGTGATCTTCAGCGCGGAGATCGTGAGCCCGAGCCGCGTCTCGCCACGTGCGCGGCGGGCCTCGAGGTCGGCGCGATCGAGATTGACGAGCGCGAACTCGCTGGCAACGAACAAGCCCGTGCCGATCGTGAGGAGGAGTCCGATGCCGAGGAGAATCCACTCAGACATCCGCGCCTCCCCGTTCGGTCACGGGCGATGGTCTATGACTGGGCGCTTTCGCAGAGGGAGGATCGTCCATTATCAGCCCAGTATATCGGCGCAAGACCGTCGCCGACTCGTGAGATCCCACGAACCGAGAGGGCACGAATGCAGGGTCCCACCGGCATCCGCGACGTTTCGAACCGGCCCTACCAGCTGACCGGCAGCGCCTTGCCCTCCTCGTAGCCGGCCGCCGACTGGATGCCCACCAGCGCCCGCTCGCGGAACTCCTCGATCGAACGCGCACCCGCGTACGTGAACGAGCTGCGCACCCCTGAGGTGATCATGTCGATCAGGTCCTCGAGCGACGGACGCAGCGGGTCGAGGTAGATCGACGACGACGAGATCCCCTCGGCGAACAACTCCTTGCGGGCGAGCTCATAGGGCGAGAGCCGGTCGAAGCGCTCCCGCACCGCCTTCGTCGACGCCATGCCCCAGCTCTCCTTGTAGAGGCGACCGGATGCATCACGCCGAAGGGTTCCGGGCGCCTCGATCGTGCCCGCGAACCACGAGCCGATCATGACGGATGCCGCGCCCGCGGCCAGCGCGAGCGCCACGTCGCGCGGGTAGCGCACGCCCCCGTCGGCCCAGACCTTCGCGCCGAGTTCCCGCGCCGCCTCCGCCGTCTCGAGCACCGCGGAGAACTGCGGACGCCCCACCGCGGTCATCATGCGCGTGGTGCACATCGCACCGGGGCCGACGCCCACCTTCAGCACGTCGGCGCCGGCCTCCACGAGGTCGGCGACCGCGTCGGCCGTCACGATGTTGCCGGCGACGATCGGCACGCCGAGCCCGAGGTCGCGCACGATGCGCACCGCGCGGATCATCGCCTCCTGATGGCCATGCGCCGTGTCGATCACGAGCATGTCGACCCCTGCCGCAACGAGCGCGGTCGCCTTCGCGGCGACATCCCCGTTGATGCCGATCGCCGCCGCGACGCGGAGTCGACCCGACGCATCGACGTTCGCCTCGTAGATCGTGCCGCGCAGCGCGCTCCGGCGGCTGAGGGTGCCGATGACGCGGCCGTGCTCGAGCACGGGCGCGAATTCCAGATCGGCGTCGACCATGAGATCGAAGGCGCGGCGTGGAGAGTCGACGTCGTCGGCGTCGAGCGAGGTCAGGCCGCCGTGCACGAGGTCGCCGAGCCGGGCGTCGGCAAGCGCAGTGGCCAGGCGCTCGGCGGTGATGCATCCGACGTACTCATCGCGTGTGTCGAGCAACACGATGCCATGGCCGGCGACCGGAGGCAGCACGGCCAGCGCATCGGCGACGGTGTCGTCGGGACGGAATTCGTGCGGTGTGTCGAATCGCGGCGACTGCGCCTTGACCCAGCGGATCGCTTCGTCGAGGTCCTGCAGGTGCAGGTCCTGCGGAAGCACGCCGATTCCGCCGCGTCGGGCCAGCGTGGCGGCCAGTCGAGGCCCGGTGATCGAGTTCATGTTCGCCGAGACGAGCGGCACGGATGCCCCAGAGCCGTCGTCTGGCGCGAGCGACACGTCGAGCCGGCTCGTCACGCCGGAGTGGCTCGGAACCAGGAATACGTCGGAGTACGTGAGGTCGTGGCTCGGGCGTGTCCGGTAGAACTCCATGGCGTCCACGCTACCGCCGCAAGGGGCAGCCGGTCCTGCTCAGGGGGTTTAGGCTTGTGTGGGTGATCGGGCACGGAATGCGTGCGCGCACGTGCCGATCGCCGGCAGGAATCCAGCATCAACGGAGAGAGTGGGCGAAGAGGCTGTGTCGAGCCAATTGACCGGGTCGGGGTCCGAGGAGACGACCGCGGGCGAGTACGGAGCCAACGAGTGGCTCGTCGACGAGATGTACCAGAAGTACCTCGCCGACCCCGATTCCGTCGACAAGACCTGGTGGCCGGTCCTCGAGCACTACCGTCAAGCGCAGACACCCGACGCGAACGCACCTGCGACACCCGAGCCTGCAGCAGCCCCCGCGACGCCCGCACCCGAAGCACCCGCTGCCGCGGCATCCGCAGCACCCGCTACCGCAGCACCCGCTGCTGAAGCCGCCGCCGCGCCCGCACCCGAAGCACCCGCTGCCGCGGCATCCGCAGCACCCGAGGCGGCAGCCCCCGCAGCGCCGATCACCTCCTCGGTTCCCGTCATCGGGCAGACGCCAGAGGCCCGCACCACCTCGGTCGCCCCGCGCACGGCACCGGTGCCCGCCGACGTGCCGGTGACGAGCCCGCAACCCGTGATCGCCGACGGCGTGCACGAAGACGAGATCGTCACCCTCAAGGGCCTTCCGAAGACCCTCGCGGCGAACATGGACCAGAGCCTCACGGTGCCGACCGCGACGAGCGTGCGCACGATCCCTGCGAAGCTCATGATCGACAACCGCATCGTGATCAACAACCACCTGCGTCGCTCCCGCGGCGGCAAGATCTCGTTCACGCACCTCATCGGGTGGGCGATCATCCAGGCGCTGAAGGACTTCCCGACCCAGAACGTGTACTACACCGAGGTCGACGGCAAGCCGAGCATGGTGAAGCCCGCACACATCGGCCTCGGCATCGCGATCGACATCCCGAAGCCCGACGGTACCCGCGCCCTGCTGGTGCCGGCCATCAAGCGCGCCGAGACGATGACGTTCAACGAGTACCTCACGGCCTACGAAGACCTCGTGCAGCGCGCCCGCCAGAACAAGCTCAAGGCCGACGACTTCTCGGGTGCGACGATCTCGCTGACGAACCCGGGCGGCATCGGCACGGTGCACTCGGTGCCCCGCCTCATGAAGGGCCAGGGCTGCATCATCGGCGCCGGCGCGCTCGAGTACCCCGCCGAGTTCCAGGGCTCCTCCGAGAAGACCCTCGCGAACCTGGCGATCGGCAAGACCATCACGCTCACCTCGACCTACGACCACCGCGTCATCCAGGGTGCGGGCTCCGGCGAGTTCCTGAAGAAGGTGCACGAACTCCTCATCGGGCAGCGCAACTTCTACGAAGACCTCTTCGCCGCACTGCGCCTGCCCTACGAGCCGATCCGCTGGGCGCCAGACATCTCGGTCGACATCGCGAGCGCGATCGACAAGACGGCGCGCGTGCAGGAGCTGATCAACTCGTTCCGCGTGCGCGGCCACCTGATGGCCGACACCGACCCGCTCGAGTACGTGCAGCGTTCGCACCCCGACCTCGACATCGCGAGCCACGGCCTCACCTTCTGGGACCTCGACCGCGAGTTCGTCACGGGCGGCTTCGGCAATACCCGCAAGATGCAGCTCCGCGACATCCTGGGCGTGCTTCGCGACTCGTACTGCCGCACCATCGGCATCGAGTACATGCACATCCAAGACCCCGTGCAGCGCAAGTGGATCCAGAACGAGGTCGAGCGCAAGTACGAGAAGCCGACG
>DASSBT010000039.1:0-3021 GCA_035698465.1 Agromyces sp.
ACCTCGTCCTGGTCGTAGCCCTCCCGGAATTTCGTCGCCTGGAAGCGCTTGTTGACCACATCTTCCGGAGTTAGCGCCATGGCTTTCCACCCTCAAATCTGTCGAATCTGTTCGATCACGTTCTGCTAACGGTAGCAAAGGTCGCTGCGGGGGCGCAGTGCCGAACGTCTCGGCTTGTCACCCTCGCAGCAGATCGTCAGCCGGTCGGCTGTGCCAGTGCCGCCAGCCATGACACCACGGTCATGGCGACGATGACGAGCAGCATCGCCAGGCTCCACCCGAGATCGAGTGCGACCTGGCCGATGCGGATCGGCGGCACGAGCCGCCGAAAGAAGTTCACGGGGGGATCCGTCACCGTGTACACCGCCTCCACCGCCACGAGCCAACCGCCATGCGGGCGCCACGAGCGGTTGAAGGTACGCACGAGATCGAGCACGAAGCGCGCCCACATCACGAAGAAGTAGATGAGCAGCAGCGTGTAGAGGATGTTCCAGATGACGGCGAGCGCACCCACGGGCGGCTAGGCGTGCGTGAAGAACGACGCGTCGACGTCGCCCTCCACCTCGCCGGCTTCACCGGACACGACCACGTGCGCGGGAGAGAGCAGGAACACCTTGCTCGTCACGCGTTCGATCTTGCCGTAGAGGCCCTGGGAGAGCCCGCTCGCGAAGTCGATGAGCCGGCGGGCATCGCCGTCGGACATCTGCGAGAGGTTGATGATCACCGGCACGCCCTCGCGGAAGGACTCGGCGATCACCTGGGCGTCACGGTACTGACGCGGATGGACGGTGAGGATCTCGTTCATTTCCACCTGAGGGGTGCTCGGTTGGACATGGTTCTTGCGGAGCGGCGTCACGGCCGCACCGGTCTTCGGGGCCGGGGCGGCATGCACGATGGGTGCTGCGGGCGCGGGCGACGCCGGTGCGGCGTTCTCGTGCTCGAGCTCTTCATCGGCGAGGCCGAGGTAGACCATGGTCTTCTTGAGCGGGTTCGACATCGCTGCCTCCGTCTGGTTTCCGTCTCTTCGAGGCTAACCGGCGTCCGGCCGATTCCCGGTGATTGCGGTGCCGATCCTGAGGTGTGTCGCACCCTCCTGGATCGCCTCGCGGAAGTCGTGCGACATCCCGATCGAGAGATCGGTCGCCTGAGGTGCGATCGCCGTGATCCGCTCGGAGAGCAGGCGCACCCGCGCGAAAGCCGGCCTCGCGGGCTCGTCGAGCGGCGCGACGGCCATGAGCCCGCGGAGGCGCAGCCCGGGCGTGTCGAGCACGTGCTCGACCAGTGCATCCAGGCCTTCGGCGGCGACGCCGCCCCTCGACGGGTCGTCGGTGAGGTTCACCTGCACGAAGCAGTCGACGGATGCCTCGTCCGAGCGCAGCGCGTCGACGAGCGACGTGCGATCGACCGAATGGATGGCGGTGGCGTACGAGCGTACCTGGCGCGCCTTCTTGCTCTGCAGCTGGCCGACGAAGTGCCACCTGAGGTCGAGGTCGGCGAGCTCAGCGGCCTTCGCCTGCGCCTCCTGATGCCGATTCTCACCGATGTCGTGGACGCCGAGCGACGCGAGCTCGGCGACCAGCGTCGCGGGCTGGAACTTCGTCACCACGATGGTCGTGATCTCAGTTGGGCTGCGACCGGCGTCGCGTGCGGCATCCGCGATGGTGCCCTGTACCGCCGCGAGTCGCTCGGCGAGGGCGCTCATCGGCGCATCAGGGGAGCTGCCGCGCATGGTGTCACTTCAGGAAGTCGGGGATGTCGAGGTCGTCTCCCTCGTCGTGGAATGCGGGGTCTGAGACGATCTGGTCTGCCGCCGCCGTGGGCGCCTCGCCCCAGTTCGCGGTCTCGACGAGCTCGTCGATGTCGATCTCGCCGATGACGTCGGCCACCTCGGCGCCGAGCGCCGCACCGCCGCCCACGCTCGCGCCCACCGCAGCGGGCACGAAGTTCGATCGCTTCGCCTCGACCGGCTGGGGCTTCGCACCCGGCTCGCCGCCGTCGAAGCCCGCGGCGATCACCGTGACCCGCACCTCGTCGCCGAGGGTGTCGTCGATGACCGCACCGAAGATGATGTTCGCCTCTGGGTGCACCGCCTCCTGCACGAGCCGCGCCGCGTCGTTGATCTCGAAGATGCCGAGGTTCGACCCACCCTGGACGGAGAGCAGCACGCCGTGCGCGCCGTCGATGGAGGCTTCGAGCAGGGGACTCGCCACGGCGAGCTCTGCGGCCTTGATCGCCCGATCGGCCCCCCGCGACGAACCGATGCCCATGAGGGCGGAGCCGGCGCCCTGCATGACCGACTTGACATCGGCGAAGTCGAGGTTGATGAGGCCGGGCGTCGTGATGAGATCGGTGATGCCCTGCACACCGGCGAGGAGCACCTGGTCGGCGGTGGCGAAGGCCTCGAGCATCGAGATGCCGCGATCGCTGATCTCGAGGAGCCGATCGTTCGGCACGACGATGAGGGTGTCGACCTCTTCCTTCAGTCGGGCCACGCCCTGCTCTGCCTGGGTCTGCCGGCGCTTGCCCTCGAAACCGAAGGGCTTCGTCACCACACCGATGGTGAGCGCGCCGATGGACTTCGCGATGCGGGCCACCACGGGTGCACCGCCCGTGCCCGTGCCGCCGCCCTCGCCCGCGGTGACGAACACCATGTCGGCGCCCGCGAGAGCCTCTTCGATCTCTTCGGCGTGATCTTCGGCCGCTCGGCGGCCGACCTCGGGGTCGGCGCCCGCGCCGAGGCCGCGCGTGAGATCACGGCCGACATCGAGCTTGACGTCGGCGTCGGACATGAGCAGCGCCTGTGCATCGGTGTTGATCGCGATGAACTCGACTCCGCGGAGGCCGAGCTCGATCATCCGATTCACGGCGTTGACACCGCCGCCGCCGATGCCGACGACCTTGATGACGGCGAGGTAGTTCTGGTTTGTCGACATGACCGGCCTTCCGTGCGAACTCTGAACCTTGAACCTCTAGTCGAAGGTTAAAGTTTTGCTGAGTATGCAATTCCTGATTCGAAGGTAG
>DASSBT010000040.1:0-5999 GCA_035698465.1 Agromyces sp.
GTGGCCCTGCAGGTGCATGCCGAGGAACCCGAGCTCGCCGAGCTCGCGCACGAACTCGCTGCGGAAGTGCTTCGCCTCGAAGTCGTCCTCGATCACGGGCATGATGCGCTCCTGCGCGAAACGACGCGCGCGCTGCTGCCACTCGCGCTCCTCGTCGGTGAGCAGGGCGTCGAGGTCGAAGACCGTGTCGATGCGCGGGGCCGCGGGCGTGGAGGTGGGAGTCATGCGGATCCTTCGTTCGATTCGGTGCGCGGAAGCCAGTCTGCGCCGTCGTGCTGGCCGAGCGCGGGTGGCGGGGTGCGGTACACGGGGGCGGATGCCGCGAGCCCGATCGGGTTGGCGATCGAGCGATGCGCGGTCGTGGCATCCGCCCGCTCGATCTCGGCGACCGGCTCGAGCCCGAGCGATGACGCGAACGCGATCGCCTCGGCGACATCGTTGACGAGGCCCGCGGGAACGCCGGCGCTCGTGAGCGCATCGACCCAGTGCTGGGCGGATGCCGCGGCGAGCCGCTCCTCGATCAGTGCCGTGAGCTCGGCTCGGCGCGCGACGCGGTCGGCGTTGGTCGCGAATCTCGCATCGTCGGCCAACGTTGATCGAGGAGCGCCCTCCTCCGGCGATCGAGGAGCGCCCGACGAAGGAGGACGCGCATCGAGATCCCGCCCGGTCTCGACACGCTCGCTCGCGCTTGCCACTCGACCCACGGACGTGGCCGACTCGAGCACCACCGCCAGCGCGTGAAACTGCTTGTCGTTGCCGACCGCGATCACGAGGTCGCGGTCGGCCGCGGCGAACACGGCGTACGGGGCGATGCTCGGGTGCAGGTTGCCGAGGCGCTGCGGCGGCACGCCGGTCGCAAGCGTCGACGAGGCCTGGTTCGTGAGCGCCGAGAGCAGGCTCTGCATGAGGTTGACCTCGACGAGTTGCCCGCGCCCGGTGCGGTCACGTTCGCGCAGCGCGAGCAGGATCCCGGCGACCGCGTTCTGCGCCGTGAGCACGTCGACGAGCGCGACGCCCGCCTTGGCCGGCGCGCCGTCGGGCTCGCCAGTGATGCCCATCAGCCCGCCGACGGCCTGCACGAGCAGGTCGTAGCCGGCGAGCGTCGCTCCCGCGCCCGAGCCGAATCCGCTGATCGAGCAGTACACGACGGCCGGGTTGCCCGCACGCACCTCGTCGTAGCCGAGCCCGAAGCGGGCCATGACTCCCGGGCGGAAGTTCTCGACGACGACATCGGCGGATGCCGCGAGCCGCCCGGCTTCGGCTCGCCCCGCGGCATCCGTCAGGTCGATCGCGACCGACCGCTTGTTGCGGTTCACCCCACCGAAGTAGGTGGACTGCCCGCTCGCGTCGACGGGCGGATGCCAGTGCCGGGTCTCATCGCCCGTGGGCGGCTCGATCTTGACGACGTCGGCACCGAAGTCGGCGAGCATCATGGTCGCGTAGGGCCCGGCGAGCACGCGCGAGAAATCGGCGACGCGGATGCCGCTCAGCACGGGGTTGCCCATTGCGCCCTCCTCGGCTCGACCACACGCCACGATACCCAGCCGTGGTGGGTCGACAGATGTACACCCCGTCGAACGGATGCCGCGGATGCGCCATCACGTCGATTCCCGTGCTCCCGAAACGCGGCATAGGCTTGACGTCAGGTGTGCACCGTCGTCGCCGTCCGGCTCGACCGTTCCCGTGCACTTCACGAAGAGGAGCCACATGAGCTACGCCGTGGTCAATCCGGCTACCGGAGAGACGATCAAGACCTTCCCGACGATCACCGACGCCGAGCTCGACGCGGCGATCGCCGACGCCGACGCCGCGTACCGCGGCTGGTCGCGTACGGCCAGCGTGCAGGAGCGTGCCGCGCTCATCGGGCGCGTCGCCGACCTGCACGTCGAGCGTCGCCAGGAACTTGCCGAGATCATCGTCCGCGAGATGGGCAAGCCGATGGAGCAGGCGCTCGCCGAGGTCGACTTCGCCGCCGACATCTACCGTTTCTACGTCGACAACGCCGAAGGCCTGCTCGCCGACCAGCCGATCGAACTGCTCGCCGGGTCGGGCACCGCAGTCATCCGCCGCGCCCCCGTCGGCGTGCTGCTCGGCATCATGCCGTGGAACTTCCCGTACTACCAGGTGGCCCGCTTCGCCGGTCCGAACGTCGTGATCGGCAACACCATCCTGCTGAAGCACGCCGACCAGTGCCCCGAGTCCTCCGCGGCGATCGCGCAGATCTTCACCGACGCCGGTGCCGAGCACGGCGTCTACACGAACATCTACGCCACGCACGAACAGATCGAGCGGGTCATCGCCGACCCGCGCGTGCAGGGCGTCTCGCTCACGGGTTCGGAGCGGGCCGGATCGGCCGTGGCCGCAGTCGCCGGCAAGCACCTGAAGAAGGTCGTGCTCGAACTCGGCGGGTCCGACCCGTTCGTGCTCCTGTCGACCGACGACCTCGACGGTGCCGTGCAGGCCGCGGTCGACGCGCGACTCGACAACAACGGCCAGTCCTGCAACGCCGCGAAGCGTTTCATCGTGATCGACGACCTCTACGAGCCGTTCGTCGAGAAGTTCACCGCCAAGCTCGCCGAGGTCGAGCCCGGCGACCCCACGGCCGAGGGAACCGCGCTCGGTCCGCTCTCGTCGCTCAAGGCAGCCGAGAACCTCGATGAGCAGGTCAAGCGGGCGGTCGAGCACGGCGCGAAGGTCGTGCGCGGTGGCTCGCGTGACGGCGCGTTCTTCCAGACGACCGTGCTGACCGAGGTTTCGCGCGACAACCCCGCCTCGAAAGAGGAGTTCTTCGGCCCCGTCGCCCAGGTGTACCGCGCGACGAGCGAAGACGAGGCGATCGAACTCGCCAACGACATCCCCTTCGGACTCGGCTCGTACGTGTTCACCACCGACGCGGACCAGGCGATGCGCGTCGCCGACCAGATCGAAGCCGGCATGGTCTTCGTGAACGGCGTGCTCATGGACGGCGCAGAGCTGCCCTTCGGCGGCGTCAAGCGTTCGGGCACCGGTCGCGAGATGGGCCGGTTGGGCGCCGACGAGTTCGTGAACAAGAAGCTGATCCGCGTCGGCTGACGCTTCCCGCCGCTTCGCACTTCGAGAGTGCACTCGACGCCCATTGCGCGGCAGCGAGTGCACTCTCGGCGGCGGAGGGCGCAGGAGCAACGGGCGCCGACTGAGCCTCGATGCAGCGGCGCGCCGCGACAGTCGAGGCACTGGCGCATCGAACCTCAAGGCATCTGTGCGCCCACGCCCATCGCGATGGCGATGACCGCGACGAGCGCGAAGAGCACCTGCGCCCAGAAGAGCACGGCGATCGCCATCAGTCGCGGTCGCAGCGGCTCGACGGCGAAGCGTGCGATGACCATCGCCGCGTACAGCCCCACCGAGATCACGGCGGCCACGAGCGCGAGCGTCGAGTCCAACTGCAGCCAGAGCGCGATCATCGTGCCGACGATCAGCACCGTGGCCACCGCACCCACGATGAGCCAGATCCGGCCGCTCGAGGTCGTGAGGGCCGGCTGATTGCGCATCTGCGTCGGGTCTGGGCGTGCCATGTCCCAAGCCTCCCGTACCCGATGCGGCGCGTACAGCCCTTGACATCCCTGCTGCCGGTTCAGCGCCGGTTCGATCACGCCCCTTCGATCGTGCGGGCCTCAGCGCAGCTTCGAACGTGCGCGCGTCAGCGCCGCTTCGCCGCGTCGATCTCGTCGCGTCGAAGCAGGAGGATGCGCTCCACGAGCGCATCGGGAAGCGGGTGCTCTCGCGTGAACCGGATGGTGCCCTTCGACCACGAATAGCCGTCGAGCTCCCCCGAGACGGCGCTCACCACCTCTGGGCTGAACGGGTACAGGCCGATGTGGCCCTTCGCCGGCATGACGCTGACGAGCGGCGAGCCGCGATATCGAAGCGCCGGCATGCCGTAGCTCATCCCCTCGACGGCGTCGGGAACCAGCGCCACCGCCTGGGCGCGGATGCGTTCGACGAGCTCCCGTTCAGGCGCTTCGAGTCCGGCGATGTACTCGCTCATCTCGCCCATGGCGCCATGGTACTCTCGGCCGGCCGGCCGAGTATTGCGGCATCCGGTACCGACAGCAAGGGGTCGGTACCTGACTGAAACTGACCTAGGCTCGATGGATCCAACTCGTCGACACGGTCGGAGGAGCATGTCAGCGCAGCGAACTGTGGCACTGGTCACCGGCAGCGCACGAGGCATCGGACGCGCGATCGCGTTGCGATTGGCACGCGACGGCGCCGCAGTGATCGTCGCCGACCTGCCCGATCATCCCGACGTCGACACCACGATGGAAGCGTTGGAGTCGAGCGGGTCGCCGGCCATCTCCCTCCCCACCGACGTGAGCCGCGTCGACGAGGTGCGTCGGCTGGTGGCGATCGGCGTGCAACGGTTCGGCCGCATCGACGTGCTCGTGAACAACGCGGGCGTGCAGCGGCGCGACCCGTTCCTCGACGTCGCCGAGGTGGATTACGACCTGGTGCTCGGCGTCAACCTGAAGGGCCCGTTCTTCCTCGCACAGGCGTTCGCACAGCACGTGGAAGAGCGAGGAGGCGGCGGCCGCATCGTCAACATCAGCTCGGTGCACGAAGAACTCCCCTTTCCCGAGTTCGCGAGCTACTGCGCCAGCAAGGGTGGCCTGAAGATGCTCACGCGCGATCTCGCCATCGAGCTCGCGCCGCTCGGCATCACCGTGAACAACGTGGCGCCCGGTGCGATCCGAACCGAGATGAACGAGGCGCTGATCGAAGACGAGGCGCGGCTTCGCGCCCTACGAAGCGAGATCCCGGCCGGGCACCTCGGTTCGCCCGCGCATGTGGCCGACGCCGTCGCCTATGCGATCTCCCCCGGCGCGGAGTACGTGACCGGGACGACCATCACCGTCGACGGTGGCCTGCTGTGGAACTACCGCGAGTGACCTCCGCGCAACGCGACGCTCACCTCGCGAAGGTGGCGGCGGCCGACACGCTCACGCCGGCCGACCGCTATCAGGAGCTGTTCGTCGCGGTGCAGATGAAACGCGTGTTCGACGATGGCAAGACGTTCGTCGATGCGGTTCCCCGTGGGCGCCCGCTCGCCATCCTCGATCGGTACCGCACCGACGTTCGCCTGCCGGGGTTCGACCTTTCGGCGTTCGTCGAGCAGCACTTCATTCCGCCTGCGGTCCCCTCGAGCGAGTACGTCGCCACTCCTGGGCGGCCTCTCGCAGACCACATCGACGACCTCTGGCCGGTGCTGACCCGGGAACCGCGCACACATCCGCCTGCGAGCTCGGTGCTGCCGCTGCCCGAGCCCTACGTCGTGCCGGGCGGCCGCTTTCGCGAGCTCTACTACTGGGACTCCTACTTCACGATGCTCGGCCTTGCCGAGAGCGGCCGCCTCGAGCTCGTGCGTTCGATGGTGGAGGACTTCGCGTACCTGATCGAGACGTACGGCCACGTGCCGAATGGCAACCGCACCTACTACCTGGGCCGTTCCCAGCCGCCGGTGTTCGTGTTGATGGTCGAACTCCTCGCCCGTCTCGACGGCTGCGATGACACGGAGTTCCTCTCGCACCTCCTGCTCGAGCACCGTTGGTGGACTGAGGGCTCCGACAAACTTCGGCCCGGGGAGGTGCGCAACCACTGCGTACGGCTCGAGGACGGGAGCCTCCTCAACCGCTACTGGGATCACCACGACACCCCGCGCGAGGAGATGTACCTGGCCGACGTGCTCACCGCCGGCCGGTCGCCACGCCCGAACCATGAGGTGTATCGCGACCTTCGAGCCGGCGCAGCATCTGGCTGGGACTTCTCCTCCCGCTGGTGCGACGACCCGCGCGAGCTCTCCAGCATTCGCACCACGGCGATCGTGCCCGTCGACCTCAACGCGTTGCTCCACCGGCTCGAGGCGGTCATCGCCCAGCAGAGTCGCGCGGTCGGCGACCATGACACGGCGCAGCAGTTCCAGACCCTCGCCGACCAGCGCCGCGGAGCGATCGACCGCTGGC
>DASSBT010000041.1:0-2599 GCA_035698465.1 Agromyces sp.
ATTCCGCGAGAACGCGGGATTGTCGAGAGCCATGGGGGTTCCTCTGCTTTCGGCGGTCGTCGTTGCTGTGGGGGCGACCGGATGCGGCATCCGTGCCGTGTACCAATCTACCGGTCGTAGCAGGGATAACGCCCAGAGTTCTGCGCGGATTCCCGTGTGTTCGAGCGCTGCGCGTGGATACGCTGGGGCGCATGCTGCAGGATTCCGCCGTGCGCCCGCTCGTGATCGGTCACCGCGGCGCGCCGGGGTATCGCCCCGAGCACACCCGCCCGGCCTACGAACTGGCGTTCGCGCTCGGGGCCGACGCGGTCGAGCCCGACATCGTGGCCACTCGCGACGGCGTGCTGGTGCTGCGGCACGAGAACGAGATCTCAGGAACGACGGATGTCGCGACGCGACCCGAATTCGCCGGACGGCGCACCACGCACGAGGTCGACGGCAGGCCGCTCACCGGATGGTTCACCGAGGACTTCACGTGGGCGGAGCTCGCGACGCTGCGCGCCACGGAGCGGCTCGGCGCGCTGCGGCAATCGAGCGCGAGCTTCGACGGCCGCTATCCGGTGCTGCGGTTGCGCGACCTCTTCGCACTCATCGACGAAGCTGCAGATCGCCAGGATCGAGTGTTGCGGATGGTCGCCGAGTTCAAGCACGGTGCCCACTTCGACGCGATCGGTCTGCCGCTCGACGAGCTCTTCGCCGCCGAGCTCGACGCAGCCGGGTGGGGGAGGGGCGACGACCGGCTCATCATGGAGGCGTTCGAGCCGACCCTGCTCGATCGACTCGGAGCTCGGGGCATCCGGGGAAAGCGCATCTTCCTCGTCGAGGCGACCGGCGCGCCATGGGATCTCGTGCTCGAGGGCGGCCGCACCGCCCCGAAGTACGACACGTTCGTCACCGAGGAGGGGCTGTTCGACCTCGCCGGCCGCGTCGACGGCGTGAGCGTCGGCAAGGCGCGGCTCGTCGACGACGGGCGAGCATCGCCCTCAGCAGGCATCGCTGCCGCATCGGCGGCCGCAGCGGCAGCCGTACCCTCATCCGCAGCCGATGGTGTCGGGATGCCGCTCACCGGGTCGGACCTGGTGGATGCGGCGCACTCGGCCGGGCTCGAGATCTACACGTGGACGCTCCGCCCCGAGAACCGCTTCCTCGCTCCGGGATTCCGCCGAGGCCGCGCGCGAGCGGCCTACGGCGACTGGTTCGGCGAGTTCGGCCAGGTGATCGGCACGGGCGTCGACGGCATCTTCGTCGATCACCCCGACCTCGGCGTCGAGGCGCGCGCCGCATTCGCGGCGAGCTGAGGAGGCGCGTCCCTCCTCAACCAGCAGCTCGGTGTCGGATGCCGCGCCTAGACTTGATGGGACATGACGCTGATCCTCGACCCCGACGACCCGGCCGGCTGGCGCGAGGCGTCCGCCGCGACATCCCGAGTCTCCACTGACGCCACCGGAACAGGCGCCGGGGCCGGCTCGCGCCTCACCGACGGGCTCAATCCCGAGCAGCGCGAGGCGGTCGAGTACCGCGGTCAGGCGCTGCTGATCGTGGCGGGTGCCGGCTCGGGCAAGACCCGGGTGCTCACGCACCGCATCGCGAGCCTCATCGAGAGCCGTGAGGCGTGGCCGAGCCAGATCCTCGCCATCACCTTCACGAACAAGGCGGCCGCCGAGATGCGCGAGCGCGTCGAGGCGCTGCTCGGCGAAGGCGCATCCGGCATGTGGATCTCGACGTTCCACTCGGCGTGCGTGCGCATCCTGCGGCGTGAGGCCGAGTCGATCGGGCTCTCGTCGACGTTCACCATCTACGACTCGGCAGACCAGCGCACCATCCTGAAGCGCATCATCAAAGAACTCGACGCCGACACGCTCGGGTTCACGCCCGCGAGCGCCCAGGCGAAGATCTCGAAGCTGAAGAACGAGCTCGCCGACGTCGAGTCGTACGCGCGCAACGCGAACTCGAACGACCCGCAAGAGGTCATGTTCCTCGAGATCTTCCGTCAGTACACGCGGCGGCTCCGCGATGCGAGTGCGCTCGACTTCGACGACCTCATTGCCGAGACGGTGTATCTCTTCCGCGCCTTTCCCAAGGTCGCGTCGCTCTACCAGCGCCGATTCCGGCACATCCTGGTCGACGAGTACCAAGACACGAACCACGCGCAGTACTCGCTCATCCGTGAGCTGACCCGGCCTGTTCCGGCCGACCGCGTCGCCGAGATGGCGCAGCATGGCGTCAACGTGAGCGGCGTGACGGATGCCTCGGGCGGCATCCCGGGCGCGAGCCTCACCGTGGTCGGCGACTCCGACCAGTCGATCTACGCGTTCCGCGGCGCCGACATCCGCAACATCTCGGAGTTCGAGCGTGACTTCCCCGGTGCCAAGGTGGTGCTGCTCGAGCAGAACTACCGGTCGACGCAGAACATCCTCTCTGCGGCCAATGCCGTGATCTCGAACAACTTCGACCGCACAGAGAAGAAGCTCTGGACGGCCGTGGGCGACGGCGAGAAGATCACCGGCTACACCGGGTACACCGCGCACGACGAGGCGCAGTTCGTCGCCGACGAGATCGAGGCGCTGCACCGCGCGGGCATTGCGTACCGCGATATCGC
>DASSBT010000042.1:0-2700 GCA_035698465.1 Agromyces sp.
CCGCCGATGATGGCGAGGAAGAACAGGATGATGAAGACGGTGTTGCGCTTGTTCCTGGCGATCGCTCGGTACAACGGCGGCCCTTAGAACTGCACGCGGGGCGGCTCTGCGATGGCCGCAGGCTCGGTGACCTCGAAGAAGTCACGCTCGTGGAAGCCGAGGCCGCGCACGAACAGGGTGTTCGGGAAGACCTTGATCTTCGTGTTGAGCTCGCGCACACCGCCGTTGTAGAACCGGCGCGAGGCCTGGATCTTGTCTTCGGTGTCGACCAGTTCGGCCTGGAGCTGGAGGAAGTTCTGGCTGGCCTGCAACTGCGGGTACGCCTCGGCGACGGCGAAGATCGACTTCAGCGCCTGCTGCATGTGGTTCTCTGCCGCACCCGCCTCGGCAGGACCCTGCGCCTGCAAGGTCTCGGCACGGGCACGCGTGACGTTCTCGAAGACGGACTTCTCGTGCGCGGCGTAGCCCTTCACCGCCTCGATGAGGTTGGGAATGAGGTCGGCGCGACGCTTCAACTGCACCGTGATGTCGCTCCACGCCTCGTCGACCCGCACGTTCAGCGTCACCAGCGAGTTGTACGTCGCCCAGAGGTAGATTCCGATGATCACCAGGAGCGCGACGACGATGATGACGGGGATGAGCCATTCCATGGCACGGACTCCAATGCGCTTTTCGCGATGAACGGGGGTGCACACATCCTACCGAGGGCGCCTGGTGGCGGCCGGGCTTCCCATGAGACTCAAAGGGAAGCTCCGGCGACCTCCGGGCGTAGGCTCAGTCTGTGGAGGAGCCTCAACCGGTGTCCGCGCCGCGGCGTCGTCGCGGCAGGCCTCGCGGCGCCACCAGCGGCGACACCAGGGCCCGCATCCTCGAGGCGGCGGCGGCGGAGTTCGGCGAGCGAGGGTACGAGGCCGCGTCGCTGCGCTCGATCGCGAGACGCGCCGACGTCGATCCCGCGCTCGTGCACCACTACTTCGACGACAAGGCCGCCCTCGTCGCCGAAGTGGTCGCCGTGCCGCTGCATCCCGAGCAGATCCTGCAGACCGCACTCGACGGGCCGATCGACGAGGTCGGCGAGCGGCTCATGCGCGGGGTGCTCGCCGCCTGGGGCACACCCGCGGTGCGCACTGCCGCCACCGCGGCGATGCGCTCGGCCATCGGGCAGGGACCGGTCGCGCGCATGTTGCGCGAGTTCCTGCGGCGCGAGATCATGCACCGCCTCGCCACTCGTGTCACCGATGCCGAAGACGCGGAGCTTCGCGCCGAGCTCGCGGCCTCACAGGTCGTCGGCGTCATCATGCTGCGCTACGTGCTCGCGTTCGAGCCGCTCGCGTCGCTCAGCGACGACGAGATCGTGGCGAGGGTCGCGCCGGTGGTGCAGTGGCACCTCACCGGAGCACCGCGAATCGGGACCGGCCGGACCCTTGACAGCATCCCGGCACCGGCGCAGAATTCAGCACATGATGAATAACGCGGATGCCCCGGCGCCGCCGGCGATCATCATTCGCGACCTCCACGTGCGCCGCGGGCGCATCCCCGTTCTCCAGGGCCTCTCCCTCACCGTTCCCAGCGGTCGCATCGTGGGCCTCCTCGGCCCGAGCGGCAGTGGCAAGACCTCGCTGATGCGCTCCATCGTCGGCGTGCAGGTCGTCGACTCGGGGTCGATCGACGTGCTCGGGCTGCCGGCCGGTTCGCGCACCTTGCGCACGCGCGTCGCCTACGTCACCCAGCAGTCGAGCGTGTACGACGACCTCACGGTACGCCAGAACCTCGCCTACTTCCGTCGAGTGCTCGGCGCACCGGCATCCGACATCGACAGCGTCATCGAACGCACCGACCTCGGCTCCGTCGCCGGGCGCCTCGTCGGCTCCCTCTCGGGCGGCCAGCGAGGGCGGGTCTCACTCGCAGCAGCACTGCTCGGGGCGCCGGAGGTGCTCGTGCTCGACGAGCCGACCGTCGGCCTCGACCCCGTGTTGCGCGTCGAACTGTGGAGCCTCTTCCACCGGCTCGCGGAGGCCGGTGCGACGCTGCTCATCTCGAGCCATGTGATGGACGAGGCCAAACGCTGCGACCGGCTGCTCCTGATGCGCGACGGCGCACTGCTCGCTGACGACACGCTCGCCGACGTGCTCGACGCCACCGGAACGGATGACGTCGAGACCGCCTTCCTGCGTCTCATCGAACAGGCCGGCGCGAAGGCACCGCGATGAACGCGAAGGCACCGCGATGAACCTCGCACGCACGTTCGCGACCGCCGGGCGGGTGCTCGAGCAGATCCGCCATGATCCGCGCACCGTCGCGCTGCTCCTCGTGGTGCCGAGCCTGCTCATCGGACTCGTCGCCTGGATGTTCACCGACACCGACGTCTTCGCCACGATCGGCCCCGCGATGCTCGCGCTGTTCCCGTTCATCGTGATGTTCCTCGTCACCTCTGTGGCGGTGCTGCGCGAGCGGACGAGCGGGACGCTGGAGCGGCTGCTGACGACGCCGCTCGGCAAGCTCGACCTGCTGCTGGGCTATGCGATCGCGTTCGGCGCGGTGGCGGTCGTGCAGGTCGGCCTGGCGAGCGCGGTCGCTCTGTGGTTCCTGGACCTCGACGTCGTGGGCAGCCCGTGGGTGCTCGTGCTGTTCGCGGTCATCGACGCCGTGATGGGGATGGCGCTCGGGTTGTTCCTGTCGGCGTTCGCGAGCACCGAGTTC
>DASSBT010000043.1:0-9896 GCA_035698465.1 Agromyces sp.
ACATCGGAGACCCCGGCGCTCACCTCTGCCCTCGTCATCGCGCCGCCGACCTCGGGCCACTGGATCCTCGTCGGCTCGCTCATGGAAGACCTGCGGCGCGTCCACGAGGCCCTCGCCGGCGAGTCGTAGCCGAGCGGATGCCGCAGCCGACACGGTCGGCCGGCGCCCAGGCTACGCGCGGCACGGACCGGCGACCAATCGCCACCCGTCGGCGGCTTCGATCGCGCGGGCGGGACAGTGTTCTTTCCATAACGCGAGGGAACTCGGGAACCCCGCAACTCGGGAACTCAGCAACTCAGCGACTTGGGAACTCGCGAACTCCGCAACTCGAGAACTCAGGAACTCGGGAACTCCGCAACTCGGGAACTCGGGAACTCCGCAACTCGGGAACTCGGGACCTCGGGAACTCGGGACCTCGGGAACTCGGGAACCGCACTTGCGAAGAAGAACACGAGGTCCGCCGGCGAAGGCATCGCAAGCGTCGCCCCACGACTCGTCCTCAACTCTGCGGGCGCACACCAGGGCATTCACACCCTGGTGCGATTCGGACGATCGTCGACACGGCGCTGGCTACGGTGCAGACATGAACGCCATCAAGGTCGATCCGATGACGGATCGCATGGTCAGTGACCTCGCGCACTCCCTCCAGCGCACCAAGAAAGACATCGTGCGCGATGCCGTGATGGCACTCGCCGACCTGCACCAGGCGACGCTGGCCCGAGCAATCGCCGACTCGACCGAACGCTCGGCCGCGGCATCCGGTTCGGTGGAGGGCGCCCGGCTGCTGGCCTCCGCAGGCGGTGACGTGGGGGCGCTTGCGCTGCGGGATCGGGTCACGGTGATGCGCGCCAAACTCCTGACGCTCATCGAACACCAAGGAGGTCGCAACCCGCGCGTCGTCGGCGATTTGGCGCTCGGGGCCGCAACCGAGACGCTCGAGCTGCTCGTCGAAACCGACCCCTACGAGTTCAGGTGGAATCCGCTCGAGGCGACGCACCTCACCCAGCGCCTGATCAATGCGCCGGTCGTGCTGCACGATGCGGCGAGGCTGCGCCTGTTCTCGCCGGCGCTCCTGACCCAGCTCGAGGGGCAGGCGGTCCCGCTCTGAGCTCCGCCGATACGTCGTGTGCCGCGACTGTGCACGGTCGCCCACCGGCATGTGTGGCGTCCCTAGACTGGGCGCGTGCTCACCGCTGTCATCCTCGTCGCGATCTTCCCGGCGTTCCTGATCCTCGGGCTCGGGATCGCCGCACGGGCCGTGTCCGCACAACGGGTGACCGCTCCGGTCGTGCAGTTCGCGCCCGAACGGGGCAGCACGGTGCTGCGCGACGCGTTGCTCGCGAATGCCGACCGGCGGGCGGCATCCGCTGCGCTCATCGACCTCGTGGTGAAACGCAAGGCGCGCCTGCTCACGAACGGCTCGAGGCGAGAGCCGATCGGCGTCGAGATGATGCCCAGTGTCGTCCTCACCGCCGAGGAGATCGCCCTGGTCGAGGCGCTGTTCGGGCCCGAGCACACGCACTCGCGGGTACGACGATTCTCGTCGGAGCGGCGTGCGCTCGCGGCCCGCCTGCGCACCGTCGTGCAGACCACCGAGCATGCACTCGCGCGCGACGGGTTGGTCGCCCAACGGCGCGTGACCTGGCCGGGCATGACCCTCACCGTGCTCGCCTACCTCGGCATGCTCGTCGAGGCGCTGTTCATCGTGGTCGCCCTCCTCGCAGCCGACTGGCCGGCACTCATCGCCACGACCATCGCCGTGGTGGCGACCGTTGCGACAATCCTCGTGACGCCGTCGTCGTGGCGGCGCTTCCTGCCTCCGGCGCAGGCGAGGCGCGAACACCTCGAGGGGCTGCGCCAGTACCTCGTGCTCGCCGAGTCCGAGCGGATGCGCGTGCTCCAGTCGCCGAGCGGTGCCGAGATCATCGCATCGGATGCCGAACCGGGCGCCCGATTCCACCTGCACGAACGGCTGCTCCCGTACGCCGTGTTGTTCGGCGTCGAACGCGAGTGGATCGCCAAGCTACGCCTCGAACGCGAGACGCTCGACCGGCGTAACGCCGACACCCTCGCCGACGCGGTCGACGTGACCGCCGAGGTCACCCTCGCGCTCGACGCGGCGGGCGGCGCGCTCGAGCTCACCGCCGCGGTCGGCGACCTGTTCGATGTCGACGGCGACGTGCTCGACAGCGTGAGTGGCATCTTCGAGATCTTCCACTCATGACGAGAGAGGCGGCATGACCAACGAGGAACACCTCACGATCGAGGTCGATGACACGACGGTGTCTGGCGTGTACGCACGCCCCACGGATGCCGCGGCCACGATCGTCGTGGCGCACGGAGCCGGAGCCGGCATGGAGCATCCGTTCATGTCGGGCTTCACTCGCGCGATGAACCAGCTCGGTGTCGCGACGCTGCGCTTCAACTTCCCCTACCGCGAGGCCGGGCGACGGTTCCCCGACCGGCCGCCCGCGGCGATCGCGACCTGGCGCGCGGCGATGGCCACCGCGGTCGAGCGTTCGGCGGACCCCGGGCGCGAACCGATCTGGGCAGCGGGCAAGTCGTTCGGTGGGCGCATGGCCTCGATGGCGGTCGCCGACGGGATGCCCGCCGCCGGCCTCGTGTACCTCGGCTATCCGCTGCACCCGCCCGGCAAGCCCGAGAAGGCGCGCGACGAACACCTGCCCGGCATCGCCGTACCGATGCTGTTCCTGCAAGGGCGCAACGACCCGTTCGCGATCCCGAACGCGCAGCTCGACGAGCTCGTGGCCCGCATCGGCCCCACGGCGACGCTCGAGTGGATCGAGAACGCGAACCACTCGTTCGAGGTGAAGGGCGCCAAGCGGCCCGCGGCCGAGTGCGGCGCCTCGCTCGCTCCGCGCGTGGCGCAGTTCGTGCGCGCCTCGCGCGGCTGATATCTCGACGAAGCGATACCATCTCGCTCTAGCAACGCGTGCCTATATGGTTATATGATAGCCGCATGGCACGAGCAGCAACGACGTCGGACGTCTTCAACGCGATCGCCGAGCCTCGGCGCCGGGAGATCCTGATGCTGCTGCAAGCGGGCGAGCGGCCGGTCACCGAGTTGGCCCATGAGCTCGGGATGAGCCAGCCAGGGGCGTCCAAGCATCTCCGGGTGCTCCGCGAGGTCGGGCTGGTGCGGGACCGCAAGGCAGGAAAACAGCGCGTCTACGCCCTTGACGCCCGCGGGCTGCGTCCGATCCACGAGTGGACCGGCGGGTTCGAGCGGTTCTGGAACGAGAGCTTCGATCGGCTGGACGCGTACGTGCAGGACATCACGCAGGCAAAGCAGGAGGAGTAGTTGATGAGCACGACAGAACAGGGAATGCCGTCGCAGTCCGCGACGGCCGACCGCGAGATTGTGATCTCCCGGTTCATCGACGCCCCACGGGGGTTGGTGTTCGAGGCGTTCACCGAGGTGCGGCACCTGTCGCGGTGGTGGGGACCAGAGGGATTCACCACCACAACCCGGTCCTTCGAGTTCCGCGTCGGCGCGGCGTGGGACTTCGTGATGCACGCCCCCGACGGAACCGACTACCAGGAGTGGATCACCTGGCGCGAGATCGTCCCACCGGAGCGGATCGCGTTGCGGCACGGCGAGTCCCAAGACGACCCCAACGCCTTCGACTCGGTCCTGGCGTTCGAGCCGGCCGGAGACGGAACCCGGGTCGAGATGCGCACGGTGTTTCCCACCAAGGAGCTGCGCGATGAGGCGGCCGAGAAGTACCACGCGATCGAGGGCGGCCAGCAGACCCTGAGCAAGCTGGCTGCCTACGTCACCGAGATCGCTCGCAATGGAGGTGAGGGCTGATGGCCGGGAAGGTGTTCTTCAGCGTGTCGATGTCGCTCGACGGATTCATCGCACCCGAGTCCAGCGAAGATCTGATGGGTCAGCAGTGGATGGAACTGCAGCGGTGGGCCTTTCCCCTGCAGTTCTTCCGGGAGAACCTGAAGCTCGGCAAGGGCGGTAAGGAAGGCCCCGACAACGACATCGCGCGGGAGACCTTCGAGCGCACCGGCGCGAGCGTGATGGGCAAGCGCATGTTCGATGCCGGTGAACAGATGTGGCCAGAGGAGGCACCCTTCCACACGCCGGTCTTCGTCGTGACGCACGAGAAGCGCGACCCCTGGGAGCGGCCCGGTGGGACCACGTTCCACTTCGTGGGCGATGGCATCGAGTCCGCGCTCGACCAGGCCCGCGACGCCGCCGGCGACCGCGACGTCCGCATCGCGGGTGGCGGCGCCACGATCCTGGAGTACGTGAACGCCGGTCTGATCGACGAGTTCTCGATCGCGCTTTCACCCGTGCTGTTCGGCTCCGGAGTCCGCCTGTTCGAGGGCGTGGACGCGGGCCGTGTGGCTCTGGAGCAGGTCCGCGCGGTTTCGACGGAGCGGGTGACCCACCTGACCTACGAGGTCCGGGAGCGGCAACGGTCGGCCTAGGCGCCGACCGGAGTTGCCGCACCGACGTAGGCGGCGAGGTGGCGAGCGGTGAGCGTGGCGGCATCCGTCGATGCGGATTCGACGAGTGAACGCGGCGTTCCCTCGAACACGACGAGACCGCCGTCATGGCCGGCGCCCGGACCGAGGTCGATGATCCAGTCGGCGTGCGCCATGACGGCCTGGTGGTGCTCGATGACGATGACCGAGTTGCCGTCGTCGACGAGCCGGTCGAGCAACGCGAGGAGCTTGTCGACGTCGGCGAGGTGCAGGCCCGAGGTGGGCTCGTCGAGTACGTAGATCGAGCCGCTCTTCGCCATGCTGATGGCGAGCTTCAGTCGTTGGCGCTCGCCGCCCGAGAGCGTGTTGAGCGCCTGCCCGAGGCCGAGGTAACCCAGTCCGACATCGGAGAGGCGGGCGAGGATCGCCCGGGCGGGCTTCTCATCGAAGAAGTCGAGCGCCGCGTCGACCGAGAGGTCGAGCACCTCGCTGATGTTCTTGCCGCGCAGCGTGTACTCGAGCACCTCGGCGGTGTACCGCTTGCCGCCGCACTCCTCGCACACCGACGAGACCCCGCCCATCATCGCGAGGTCGGTGTAGACGAGGCCGATGCCCTTGCAGTTCGGGCACGCGCCGGCCGAGTTGGCGCTGAACAGCGCGGGCTTCACGCCGTTCGCCTTGGCGAAGGCCGTGCGGATCGTGTCGAGCAACCCCGTATAGGTCGCGGGGTTCGAGCGCCGCGAGCCCCTGATCGGCGCCTGATCGACGACCACCACGCTCTCGTGCTTCGGCACGTTGCCGTGGATGAGCGACGACTTGCCCGAGCCTGCGACACCCGTGACCACCGTGAGCACGCCGAGGGGCACGTCGACGTCGACGCCCTGCAGGTTGTGCTGGCGCGCGTCGCGAATCGAGAGGTGAGCGGATGCCTCGCGCACGCGCTCGCGGAGCTGCGCGCGGTGATCGAGATGCCGGCCAGTGAGCGTGTCGGAGTTGCGAAGCCCCTCGACGTCGCCCTCGAAGCAGATCGTGCCGCCCGCCGCGCCGGCACCCGGACCGAGATCGACGACATGATCGGCGATCTCGACCACCTCGGGCTTGTGCTCGACGACGAGCACCGTGTTGCCCTTGTCGCGCAGGCGCACGAGCAACTCGTTCATGCGCTGGATGTCGTGCGGGTGCAGCCCGACGGTCGGCTCGTCGAACACATAGGTGACGTCGGTGAGCGGGGAGCCGAGGTGCCGGATCATCTTGACGCGCTGCGCCTCGCCGCCCGAGAGGGTGCCCGACGTGCGGTCGAGGCTGAGGTAGCCGAGGCCGATCTCGACGAACGAGTCGATCGTCTGCCTGAGGTTCTCGACGAGGGGGCCGATCGACGGATCGTCGAGGTCGGCGAGCCACTCGGCGAGGTCGGAGATCTGCATCGCCGCGGCATCCGCGATGTTGATGCCCTTGATCTTCGAGGAGAGCGCCTCGTGGTTGAGGCGCGAGCCGCCGCATTCGGGGCAGGTCGTGAAGGTGACGGCGCGATCGACGAACGCGCGGATGTGCGGTTGCATCGCGTCGCGATCTTTGGAGAGCATGCTCTTCTGCAGCTTCGGGATGAGCCCCTCATAGCTGAGGTTCATCTTGTCGACCTTGACCTTGGTCTGCTCGCGGTAGAGGAAGTCGTGCAGTTCTTGCTCGGTGTAGTCGCGGATCTTCTTGTCGGGATCGACGAAGCCCGATGCGGCGTAGATGCGCACCATCCAGCCGTCGGCGGTATAACCGGGCACGGTGATCGCGCCCTCGGCGATCGACTTGTCGCGATCGAAGATCTCGTCGAGGTCGAAGTCGTTCACCTCGCCCATGCCCTCGCATCGCGGGCACATGCCGGTCGGCACGTTGAAGCTGAAGTGGAAGCTCGGCCCCACGTGCGGTTGCCCGAGCCGGCTGAAGATGACGCGGAGCATCGCATGCGCGTCGGTCGCGGTGCCGACCGTCGAGCGGGAGTTGGCACCCATACGCTCCTGATCGACGATGATCGCCGCGGAGATGTTGCGCAGGCTGTCGACCTCGGGCCGCGACGGCGAGCCCATGAACGACTGCACGAACGTCGAGTAGGTCTCGTTGATGAGTCGCTGCGACTCGGCCGCGATCGTGCCGAAGACGAGGCTCGACTTGCCAGAGCCCGACACGCCCGTGAACACCGTGAGTCGTCGCTTCGGGATGTCGAGCGAGACATCCCTCAGGTTGTTCTCGCGCGCGCCGCGCACCTCGATGAGGTCGTGCGTGTCGGCAACGTGCTCGGTCGTGATGTGCTCGGTCGCGGTCATCCGGCGGCTCCCCTCGGCGCGGGCCGGCGATGCCCGCGACACACGATTCTGGCACGTGCCGCCGACATCCTCGGGGTGAATGCGCAGCCCGCGTGCGTACGCTGTGCGCATGCCCGAGACGATCAGCCGCCCTCGACAGTGGATGCTACCCGCGGCGGCGGGCGTGGCATCCGTCGCCTTCGGCACGGGGGTCGGCGAACTCGCTGCCGCGGTGCTCGCGCCGGCGTCGAGCCCCTTCGTGGTGGTCGGGTCGCTCTTGATCGACCTCGCGCCGGCATGGGCGAAGGATGCCGCGATCGCACTGTTCGGCACGGCTGACAAGGCCGCCCTGCTCATCGGCATCGGCGTCGTGCTGCTCGCCGTCGCCGGAGCCGCCGGAGTGCTCGAGGCGCGCCGACGCCCGTGGGGCCAGGTGGCGCTGTGGCTGCTCGGCCTCGTCGGGGCCGTGGCCGCGTCGACGCGAGCCAGCGCCTCGCTGCTCGCGATCGCTCCGTCGGCGGTTGCGGCGATCGGCGCGGTGGTGGCGCTGCGGGTGCTGGTCGCTCGGCTTCCGAGGGCGGATGCCGCGGGGGCGGGATCTCGATACGCGGCCTCCTCCGTCGGTCGCTACTCGACCGGCGATGACGGGGCGGGGTCTCGATACGCGGCCTCCTCCGTCGGTCGCTACTCGACCGACGATGCGGGAGAGGTGGGCCGGCGGCGGTTCCTCGGCTGGGCGGGCGGCGCCGTGGCGCTCGGTGCGCTCGCCGCCATGGGAGGTTACGCGCTGCAGGCCGGGTCACGCGCGGTCACCGCGATCCGCGACACGATTGCGCTCCCCCGACCGGCGGCGCGCGCGACCGTGGCATCCGGGGCCGATCTCAACATCGACGGACTGGCGCCCGTCATCACCCCGAACGCCGAGTTCTATCGCATCGACACGGCGCTCGCAGTGCCCGCGGTCGACCCGTCGACGTGGAGCCTGCGCATCCACGGCATGGTCGAGCGCGAGGTCACGATCACGTGGGACGAACTGCTCGCGCTCCCCCTCGAGGAGTCCGTGACGACGCTCGCCTGCGTTTCGAACGAGGTCGGCGGCGGACTGATCGGCAACGCGGTGTGGCTCGGCTATCCGATTCGCGAACTGCTCGCCCGCGCGGTGCCGAACGCCGATGCCGACATGGTGCTCTCTCGGAGTGTCGACGGCTTCACGGCGTCGACGCCGCTGCCCGTGCTCGAAGACGACCGCAACGCGATCCTCGCGATCGGCATGAACGGCGAGCCGCTGCCGGCCGAGCACGGCTTCCCGGTGCGCATGGTCGTGCCCGGACTCTACGGCTACGTGTCGGCGACGAAGTGGGTCGTCGACCTCGAAGTGACGCGGTTCGACGCGGCATCCGCCTACTGGACCGATCGCGGCTGGAGCGAACGCGGCCCCATCAAACTGCAGTCGCGCATCGACGTGCCACGCGGCGGCCAGGCCCTCACGGCCGGGCCGATCACGGTCGCCGGCGTCGCCTGGCACCAGCACGTCGGCATCGAGCGCGTCGAGGTGCAGGTCGACGACGGCCCCTGGCAGCCTGCCGAACTCGCGCCGGCGATCTCGATCGACACCTGGGTGCAATGGCACTACCGGTGGGATGCCGCGGCCGGCACGCACACGCTGCGTGCGCGTGCGATCGACGCCGATGGTGAGGTGCAGACCGCGAACCGGCAGGGCGTGGTGCCCGACGGTGCGACGGGCCTGCACGAGCGCAGCGTCGAGGTGCGCTGAAGACGCGTGCGCCGACGGAACGCGCTCAGTCCGGCAGCGCCTCGCGTACCGAGAACCGCGCGGCGAGCCCTCGACCGATCTCGTGATGACGCAGCAGGAACGCCCGCTCATCGAGCTTCTTGCGGCGCAGCCACGACGTGACCTCATCGTTGGACTTGCTCGCATTGCACGAAGCGCACGCCGGCACGACGTTGCCGAGCGTGTAGCGGCCACCGCGTGAGATCGGCTGGACGCAGTCGCGCTGCAGCGGCAGGTCGCTCGCGCCGCAGTAGGCGCACCCGCGCCACTCGGCGACGAGCTCGGCCCACTGCTCGTCGCTCAAGTCGTGGGTGCGCTGCGCCATGCGCCGCTTGCGCCGACGCGCGTACACCGCCGCACGGCTGTGACTGACCGCCATGGCGTCAGACTATTCCGGTCGGCCGCCGATTCCCGGGCGCCGCGCCCGCCCGCTCGCGGTGGCACAGTGCGGCATGCGGCGTCGGGGGTGTGCGCTGCGGCGGGTGAGGCGCGCGCGGCGTGCGGCGGTCAGAGCTGCGGTGTGCGCGCCGGCACAGTGCTGCGCGCGCCGGTCGCCTCGAACGCCGCGGCCAGGCGCAGCAGGGCCGTGTCGTCGTAGGCGCGTCCGGCGAACGTGAGGCCCACCGGCATCCGGATGTCGCTCATCGTGCCCATCGGCACCGTCACCGTCGGGATGCCGAGGTGCCGCGGCACCAGGTTGCCGTTCGCGACCCAGACGCCGTTGCGCCAGCCGAGATCGGCGGATGCCTCGTTCACGTCCATGTCAGCGGGGCCGACGTCGGCGACCGCGGGGAAGACGACGGCGTCGAGGCCGAGCGCGTCCATCCACTGCTCGAGGTCGACGCGGCGCGTCTGCTCGAGGCCGCGGATGCCCTCCTCGAGGTTCGGGATGTCGGTGACGGATGCCACGGGGTGCTCTCGAACGTGTGCGGGGTACTCGGCGATGTCGTCGTCGAAGCCTGTGTACCGGTCGGGGAGTGCCCCCTCGGGATGCGGGAAGATCCGGGCGCCGTCGACCTCGGCGAGCGAGTGCAGCGCCGGGTCGCCGTTCGCCTCGAGGAAGTCGTTCCACGCCCAGGCGGAGAGATCGACGACCTCGCGGTGCAGGTACTCGGGCGAGACGAGGCCGCGGGTGGCGATGGTCGGCGCACCGGGCCGGTCGCCCTCGTAGTTCGACACCACCGGGAAGTCGACCTCGACGACCTCGGCGCCGGCGGCCTCGAGGTCGCGGCGCGCGGCCTCCCAGAGGTCGATGACGGATGCCCGCGTCTCGATGCGCTGCCCGGTGGATCCGCCGATGCCGGGCGTGCGTCCCGGCTCGGCCGTGCCCGCTTCGGGGTCGGCGTTGA
>DASSBT010000044.1:0-6029 GCA_035698465.1 Agromyces sp.
GGCCGTCGGCTGAACGAGAACATCGGACCGACGGGAGGCGGTGGTGGCAATGACGCACGCGCGCCGGCGCGACGCGCCGAAGCTGCTCGTCGCCGCAGGCGTGCTGGTCGCGGCATCCGTGCTCTCGGGGTGTTCGAGCCCCGCGGCGACGTTCGACGGAGCGATCGAGCAGGGCATCGCCGCGGTCGAGACCGCCACGCTCGCCGTCGACCTCGAACTCGACGGTCGCACGTTCGCCACGACGACGACGACCGCGCTCGGCGATGCGCGACGTGAGCTCGTCGATGCGTCGAACTCCGTCGCCGAGACGGATGCCACGAACACGACGGATGCCGCGCTCCGCGCCGACCTGCTCGACGCGCTCACCGAGGGCATCGCGGCGGTCAACGACGCCCGCGACGCGATGGCCGGGTTCGGGTCGCTCGAGGAAGCTGAGGCGCCGCTCGAGGAGGCCGCCGATGCGCTGAAGGCGCTCGAAGGCCGCGTCGCGCCGGCCGCGAACGGCGGCCGCCGATGAAACGACTCTTCGCGGTCGCCCTCGGCATCCTCACCGCCATCGGCGGCTTCGTCGACATCGGCGACCTCGTCACGAACGCGGTCGTCGGCTCGCGGTTCGGACTTGGGCTGGCATGGGTGGTGCTCGTGGGCGTCGTCGGCATCTGCGTCTACGCGCAGATGTCGGGTCGGGTCGCCGCGGTGAGCGGACGTGCGACGTTCGAGATCATCCGCGAGCGGCTCGGGCCCCGCGCGGGACTCGCGAACCTCGCCGCGTCGTTCCTGATCAACCTGCTCACCGTCACCGCCGAGATCGGCGGCGTCGCCCTCGCGCTCCAGCTCGCGACCAGCGTCGATCCGCTGCTCTGGATGCCGGTGGCCGCCTTCGGCGCCTGGATCGTGATCTGGCGCGCCCGCTTCAAGCTGCTCGAGAACGTGACCGGGCTCGTCGGCCTCACCCTCATCGTCTTCGCCGTCGCCCTGTTCATGCTCGCACCCGACTGGGGCGCATTGGCCGAGCAGGCGTTCACGCCCAGCCCGCCCGACGACGAACCGGTCGCGACGTACTGGTTCTACGCCGTCGCGCTCTTCGGCGCGGCGATGACGCCATACGAGGTCTTCTTCTTCTCCTCTGGGGCGATCGAGGAGAAGTGGACCGAGAACGACCTCGCGAAGTCGCGGCTCAACGTGCTGGTGGGGTTCCCTCTCGGCGGCATCCTCTCGATCGCGATCGCCGGATGTGCCGCCGTCGTGCTCCTCCCGGCGGCGATCGACGTGACGAGCCTCAGCCAAGTCGTGCTGCCGGTCGCCGAGGCGGGCGGAAAGGTCGCGCTCGCGTTCGTCATCGTCGGGATCCTCGCCGCCACATTCGGTGCCGCACTCGAGACCACCCTCTCGAGTGGCTACACGCTCGCCCAGTACTTCGGATGGTCGTGGGGCAAGTTCCGAAAGCCGGCGAAGGCGGCGCGCTTCCACCTCTCGATGATCATCACCGTGCTCATCGCCCTGGCGATCCTCGCCACCGGCGTCGACCCGATCCTCGTCACCGAGTACTCGGTCGTGTTCTCGGCGGTCGCGCTGCCGCTCACCTATCTGCCCATCCTCATCGTCGCGAACGATCATGAGTACATGGGCGACAAGGTCAATGGCCGCGGCATGAACCTGCTCGGCTCGGTGTACCTCGTCATCATCCTGGTCGCGGCGGTCACCGCGATCCCACTCATGATCATCACTGGAGCGGGCGCATGAACGATCCGAAGCCTCCGGCCGGTCGGGTGCTCGACGCGCACCTGCACGTGCTCGACCGCCAGGTCCTCGACCGCGACGCCGTGCCGGTCACGACCGTCGACGACCTCGATCTCGACGGCATCACGCCCGGCGCGCCGATCGAACGGGGCGCGCCGGCGCCCACGGTCGTCGCGATCCTGACCGGCCCCGACCTCGCCACGCGCATCTTCGGCGGACGCCCGCCTCCGTCGAGGCGAATCCGCATCCCGTGGAAACTCGTCGCCGACGTGGGCACGACGATCCGGCTCGGCGTCTCGGGCGACTCGCTCGACGCGAGCTGGGTCGAGCGATGGGTGAGCGAGCACATCATCGGACGCATCCCCGGAGGCCGTCATGATCCTGAGTGACCTTCTGGGCTCGGACGCCATCGCCGCCGACGGCGAACGGCTCGGCCGGGTCGTGGACGTACGACTCGAGATCTCGGGCGCGCCTGGCCAACTGCTCGCGGCCACGAAACTCACGGGTCTGCTCATCAGCCCACAGAGCCGGATCTCGACCTGGGGTTTCGAACGCCGCGGCCAGCAGGCGCCGGCGATCATTGCGCGCCTGCAGCACTGGCTGCACCGCGGCATGTTCCTGGTCGCTTGGGAGGACGTCGCGCGCATCGACCGAGGCCGAGTCGACCTTCGCGAGGGTTGCACCCGGCTCGATCCGATGCTGCCGGATGCCCCTCGGTCTCGCTGACCGCTCGTCACCACCCCGGGGCGTCTTAACCCCGCGGCGCCGAGCCGTCAAGGCCCTGCCCGCCGTACGGCGAGGCGCCTAGCGTTCGAGATACCGGATGCCGTGTGCATTCGTGCACGGAAGGAGCAACACCATGGACCAGTCGATCGGTCGGGCTTCCGAACCGACGACGGAGGCGGGCGCACCCGACGCCAGCGCACTCGACCCAGAACCCGACCTCCACGCCAGTCCCGACGCCCAACCTGACCCCGATCTCCGACCCGATCCCGCGGTGCGCAGCCGCGTGCGCGACGTGCCACCACCGGTCGGCTACGACACCCCGGCGTTCACCGATCCCGACGCGACCGGACCGATCGGCGACCCGCTCGACCCGCACATGCCGGGTCGCGAGTCGGGCGATCCGCTCGACCCCGAAAGCCACGTGATCTGAGCGCGCCGTTGGCGGCGGCCAGACATTGCTCGAGACGACCTCGCTCGTGCGCGAACCCGGCATGTCCGACGTGCCGCGCAACGGTTAGCATCTGCATATGGGCAAGTTGATCTACAACTCTTCATCGCGCGAAATCGAGATCGACGACCGCACGCTCGCCCACCTCCGCGTGGCGATCCTCAACAAGCTCCGTCGCTCCGAGAGCTTTGCGATGACGTGGGAGCACGGGGTCGAGAACGGCAGCGGGCGAACCACCATGTGGCTCGACCCGTCGATACCGCTGCAGTTCGTGTTCAGCGGCAATCGCCACCCGCACCTCAACCGGATCTGGATCGAGCAGATGCTGCTCTCCGCCAACAGCACCGCGGGCCTGCAGTTCGTGCCCGAGCCCGCCGAGAACGATCCGCTCGAGGCAGAGTAGGGCCGCGGCATCCGCTCGCCGACGCGGCGTCAATCCGCGGTAGCCCTCAGTCGACGGCCTCGGTCTGGGTCAGCACGAACTGTTGCTCGGCGAGGCTGAGACGTTCGGGTGCCTCGCCGCCCGTGATCGACCTGATCTCTTCTGCGGTCTCGGAATCGACCGGCCCGTCCAGCTCGGCGAGCAGCCGGTGCTTCGCATCGATCGAGAGGTGCGGCCACCAACGCTCGATCTCGGGGTGATGCGGCCTCGTGCCTTCGTTCGCGGTCATCACGCCTCCAATCCGACTTCCCGCCGCCCCTCGCCCCGGCGCGGCAACCTGGTCTTACGCGGGCTTCGAAGCGCCCGCCTTCGAAGCGGTCGACTTCGACGCACCCTTCGTCGACGCGGGCTTCGACGCGGGCTTCGACGCGGCGGGCTTCGAGGCGCTCGACTCCGACGCAGCCTTCGCCTCCCGCACCGCCTTCGAATCGACCTCCTGCACATCGACGCCCACCTGCACCGGCTGGTCGGCGTCGGTCGGGATGGGGTCGGTGTCGAGCTGTTCGGGTATGAGCTGCACACCGCCAGTGCTGTTCGCCGACCGCATCAGGTCTTCGATCCACTTGCGGCTGAGCTCGGGTGCGACGGGTTCATCGAACACGAAACGCAGCGGGATCGACGGATGCAACCACAGCGTGCTCCGGCCCCGCGGCTGGTCGTCGGTGTGCCGCCATGAGAGCGTGAAGCTCTCACCGCGACGGAGCTTCGTCGTGATGGCGATCTTCAGGTGTGCGAGCGCTCGATCATCGATGCCGATCGGGGTCCCGGAGTCGCCGTAGTAGAGAGTGCCCACGCACTCAGCATAATCCGCGACGATCGGCACGGCTCGGTTTCGCGGGCAAACCGGCTCGAGCGGCGGGAGTTACGGGTTCGGCCTGTCAACCCCTTCGTCGACGCAGTGCTCACGCGTAGCGTGGCACGCGCGGAAGGAGAGAAGTCATGACCAGCGATCAACTCACCGACCCCACGACGAAGCACACGACCGACCCGTTCCCGCGCCAGGAACAGGCGCCCCCGGGGCTCACCGAGCGCATGGCACCGCAACCCGATCACGGCGAGCAGAGCTATCGGGCCAACGGGCGCCTCAAGGGGCGGCGAGCGCTCATCACGGGCGGTGACTCCGGCATCGGCCGGGCGGTGGCCATCGCCTTCGCCCGCGAAGGCGCGAGGGTGGCGATCGCCTACCTGCCGAGTGAGCAGGCCGACGCCGAGGAGACCGGCCGCTGGATCACGGATGCCGGCAGCGATCCGCTCCTGCTGCCCGGCGACCTCCGCAGCGAACAGCATTGTATGGAACTCATCGAGTTCACCGAGCAGGCGTTCGGTGGAATCGACCTGCTCGTGCTGAACGCCGCCCACCAGCGCAACCGCAGCGGCATCGACGCGATCCCGACCGCGGATTTCGAGACGGTCATGCGCGTCAACCTGTTCGCGCCGGTCTTCCTCGCACGCGCGGCCGTTCCGCTCATGGATGCCGGGTCGAGCATCATCACGACGACGTCGATCCAAGGCTTCGACCCGTCGTCCACGCTCGTCGACTACGCCATGACGAAGGCGGCGCTCGTCGCGTTCACGAGGGCGCTCGCCGAAGAGCTCGGGCCCCGCGGCATCCGCGTGAACGCCGTCGCACCCGGCCCGATCTGGACGCCGCTCATTCCGGCGACCGGCTGGCCCGACAAGCTGCCCGAGTTCGGACGCAATACGCCGCTCGGCCGTGCCGGGCAGCCCGCCGAACTCGCGGGCGCCTACGTCTACCTGGCATCGGATGACGCGTCATACGTGTCGGGTGCGATCCTGCCGGTCACCGGCGGCCGATCGCTCTGACGTCGAGACAGAAGGGCACGAAGAGAGACAGAAGGGCACGAAGAAGGGAGCACCGAATGCCGGGACGCAAGAACTCATCACTGAAGGACCCCGAGCTCTATGAGGAGCTCCGCGACGACGGCGCGTCGAAGGAGAAGGCCGCGCGCATCTCGAACGCGGCCGCCAACCGTGGCCGCAGTGCGGTCGGACGCAAGGGCGGCAAGTCGGGCGACTACGAGGACTGGACCGTCGACGAGCTGAAGAAGAGGGCGAAGGAACTCGGCATCACCGGGTACAGCGACAAGCGCAAGTCCGAGCTCATCTCGATGCTGCGCACTCACTGACCCGAGTCCTGAAGCAGAGCCTCGGATGCCGCGCCTGAAACGGGTCGAGCCCTACGTCTCACCGGGCTTCACCCGCGTTCGACGAGGTCGCGGCTTCGGATACGTACACACCGACGGTGGGGTTGCCGGCCGGGCGGAGCGCGCGCGCATCGCAGACCTCGCCGTGCCACCGGCCTGGGAGGACGTCTGGATCGCGGATGCCCCGAACGCGCACATCCTCGCGGTCGGCGTCGATCAGGCGGGCCGCCGCCAGTACCTCTACCATCCGGTGTGGCGTGAGCGGCAGGACGCCGAGAAGTTCCTCCGCATGGCGGCGCTCGCCGAGGTGCTGCCGACCGCGCGACGGGGTGTGCGCCGCGACCTCGCACTCGACGAGCTGCCGCGTGAGCGCGTGCTCGCCGCGGCGTTCCGCACCCTCGACCTCGGCGCGATCCGCATCGGCTCCGAGGAGTCGCTCGCGGGCTTCCGCAGCCGCGGGCTCACGACGCTCCTCGTGCGCAACACGCTGCTCGACGGCGCAGACACC
>DASSBT010000045.1:0-14342 GCA_035698465.1 Agromyces sp.
CGGACCGAGTTCCGCACGGATCGGGTGTTCGCCTCGTTGGCGATCGCGCAGGCCGAGCTCGATGCCTGGGTTCAGGATTACAACGGTCGTCGCCCGCATCAGGCGATCGGGATGGTGCCGCCGGCGACACGGTTCCTTGCCGCGGCGACGCAGCCGTTACCGATTCGGCCGACCGCGGACACCGCAAGGCCGGCGGCTGCTCGCGGTGATGGGGACTGGGTCGCCCGGCGTGCGAACGCGGTCGGGGTGATCACCGTGAACTGGCAGCAGATCGTGCTCGGCAAGGCTGCCGCGGGCCGGGACGTGGACGTGTGGGTCACTGACGAGGTCGTGCAGGTCTATGACGGCGACCAGCTTCTGCGCACCCAGCTGCGCCGGGGCGGCGGGCAGGTCCGCAAGAAGCGCCCCTCCGTTCCCGGAGGACGATCTACAGTGAAGACGAGTGTGACCCATCACCCGGAGTAGATGTGTCACCCATCAACCGAACACGAACAGCCCTACAAATACCTCCTGATCAGGTATTTCGTAGCCACTCATACATCGGCGGCGTTGAACATGAACGCTGAGTGAAGGCAACCGTCACCGACTTCCGGCTTTCGCTTTGCCGCGCATCAGGACGGACAACACTCACTGGCACCTGGTGACGTTCCTGAGCGCCAGTGTCGGCGCGGTTGCTCTTCTGATCATGGTCACAGGTTGCACGGCGTCACGCCCGCGACCCCGTTCGACGGTGACATCTGCCCCGTCAACGACGCGGGGTCCCGGTGTTCTCTGTAACGCATCGGGAACGTCGCTGACGGTCCACACCAAGATCTGCTTGCGCGTATATATGGGTAGGCGTATGCTCCTGATCATGGCAACAACATTGGCCGTATTGGAGGCCATCATCGATCCGACCCGCCGCGGCATCCTGGATGCAGTCCGCGACGGGGAGCGATCAGTGGGCGAGCTCGTGGAGATCGTCGGTATGCATCAACCGGGCGTCTCCAGGCACCTCAAGGTGCTGCGCGACGCCGGGCTGGTGGAGGCGCGAAGCGATGCGAACCGGCGTCTCTATCGCCTCTGCCCGGAGCCCCTGCAGGAGCTGGATGCATGGCTCGAACCCTACCGGGTTGAGTGGTCGAATCGTCTCGACTCCCTGGAACGTCACCTCGAACGAACCGCGGGATCCACCGCGGGAACGATCCCCACGAAAGGAACACACTCATGAGCCCGAATCTGTCTCCGTCGCGCTTCGGCACGATCGAACGAACCGAAGAAGGCGGTCTGATCCGGTACGACCGGCAACTCGGCTTCCCGGTCGAAGAAGTGTGGTCGGCGATTACCGAGCCTGCACGTCTGGCTGACTGGTGGCCGCCGTTCGCCACAGACGTCTCGGTCGACCTCCGCGTGGGCGGGTCGATCTCGTTCCCCTGGCCAGACGGCGACGAGATGCAGACCCTCTCGTTCACGATCCTGCGCCTGGAGGCACCGACCCTGCTGGAGCACAGCCACACCAGCCCCGGCTCCTGGATGCGGTACGAACTGGAGTCCCTTGCAGAGGGCACCAGCACGCGGCTCCTGGCCACCTACTTCGTGCCGGACCCCGACCTCGCCATCGAGCGTGGCGACATCGTGGGCGCACACTACGGGCTCGATCGCCTCGAAGCGGCCCTCGAGGGACATCCCGCACCCGTGGACATGGAGGAGTTCACCGACCTGCAGGCCGAGTACGCGAAACTCCACCTTGCCGGCACCACCAGAACGGGGCACCTGTCATGAACGCCACACCTCCTCGCAAGGTCGTCGCGGCCTACTTCCTGTCTCTCGACGGTGTCGCCGAGAACCCGGGATGGGCCATGGCAACCTGGGACGACGTAACCGACGCGAGCGGTGAAGAACTGATCAAGACGCAGGACACGGTGCTGATGGGTCGACGAACCTATGACGAGTGGGTCGGGTACTGGCCGACGAGTGAAATCGAACCGTTCGCGTCGTTCGTCAACGCCGCACCGAAGTACGTCGCGACGTCGGAGCCGCTCGACGGAGAGTGGGCGGGCACGGAGGCGATCACCGGTGATCTCGTCGAGTTCGTGCGGGAGCTGAAGTCGCGATCGGGCGGCGACATCGGCGTCCACGGCAGCATCTCCGTCACCCGCTCCTTGCTCGTGGCCGGCCTTGTCGACGAACTCCGGTTCGTCATCGCGCCGACGATCGTGGGCGCAGGGAAGCGACTGCTCGACGATCTGCCGGAGATCCGCCTCGAGCTGATCAGCTCCACCGGCAGTCCACGCGGGAACCTCCTTGCGCACTACCACGTCTCCGGACCCGCGGCGGTGGCGAAAGCCTAGCCGGGCTGACGCGCGCCGGTGGATCTCGAAGCGCTCGCTGCGCTTCGGCCCCTGCCGGACAAGGTCTGGCGATCGCCTGACAATCGTGCCCGCGCCACTCCAGACGCCCACGCAGTTGGCGACGTTCCTACACTGACAGAACGGGGTTGAGATGACCAAGAACGAACACGGCAAGGCCAAAGTGCAGAAATCGGATGCCGGTAGTCAGCCAGAAGTCGATGGCGCTGCCACGTTGCCGGAGTCAATGACCGGCAGGGCGAGCCCGGCGAAAGCGGCTGCCGGAGACAAACCGGTCTTCGCGTACATCGCGAGCCTTCCACAGCCGCAACGTGGCATCGCCGAAGCGATAGACGCACTGGCGGCCAGAACGCTTCCCGGTCTTCAGCGATCAGTGAAGTGGGGAATGTCGTACTACGGCGTTGGCGACGGATGGTGCTTCAGTTGCGGCGGGTTCGCGGGCCACGTCAAGCTCATGTTCGTCAACGGAGCGGTGGTCCTCGATCCGGTGCCGCCCGTGACCCCGACGGGGATGGGAAAGGCGACGAGAGGTGTGGAACTCACGTCGTTGGAAGACCTCGACGAACGTCAGATTGCGGCATGGATGAGACAGATCACATCCGTACCTGGCGTCGGCGGCATGCGGCGTTGAAATATCCGCGTGAACCGTCGACTCCCATCGTCTGAGTGCTACAGGCGCCGATCTTCGTCGAGTGTCGAGCGAAGTTCTCGGTACTGCTCGGGCGTGATCTCGCCGCGGGCGAGTCGTTCCTCCAGGATGCGACGTGCCGGATCAGTGTTTGGCGGTGTCGTGTCGGGCGGGCGCGTTGAAGAGCCAGTCGAGCGGACCGCCATCACGATCAACGCGGCAATGCCGCCGATGATCAGGAGCGCCAGCAGGAGGCCCGGGATCCACATCCACCACATGCCGTAGTAGCCGTAGTCCCACATCATGGCTTCGACCTCCTATCGGTCGCTTTATCGGAGTCAAACACTCGGTGGCGCAACCCATTGGGTCTTTCGACCCCCGCCGTGGACTGTCGGGCTCAGCTGGCCGGTTCGGGAATGCCCGGCTCACGACAATGGTAGACGCTTCGGGATGCCACGATCGGAACGTGAGGTGTCCACGCACACGGTCGCGCCAGAGCTGGTGGCGGTCGTCGAGGACTGAGATGTTGGTACACGCTGTCGTTAATTCACAGATATCTGTACTGTCGTTCGCATGACCACCGCGACTGCGACCGTCACGCACACAGCAGCCCTCGCCCGACTTGGGCATGCCCTATCGGATCCGACGCGCACGAGCGTCCTTCTGGCGCTTCGGGAGACGCCGGCGTATCCGTCCGATCTGGCCGACGCGTTGGGTGTGTCGCGGCAGGTCATGTCGAATCAGCTGGCTTGCCTGCGGGGGTGCGGCCTGGTGGTCGCGATTCCCGATGGTCGCCGGACTTGGTACCGCCTCGCGGATGAACATCTGGCTTCAGCGCTCGATGATCTGCTGCGTCTCGTGCTGTTCATCGACCCGCAATGCTGCTCGGGGGAAGGGTGCTCCTGCTGATGGCCTCGATGACCATCGCCGAGTCACGCCGGGCGGTTCTACATCGTCGCATCCGGCTGATCGTGGCAGCGACGATCGGATACAACGTGATCGAGGCCGTCGTTGCCATCACCGCGGGCTCGTTCGCGTCTTCGGTCGCCCTGATCGGGTTCGGGCTCGATTCGACGATCGAGGTGCTCTCCGCGGCTGCGGTCGCGTGGCAGTTCACGCGTCGCGACCCGGAGCGGTGGGAGCGGGGCACGCTGCGGGTCATCTCTGTGGCGTTCTTCGCCCTCGCGGCGTACGTGACGGTGTCGTCGCTGCTCGCCCTCGCGGGCGCTGTCCAGCCCACGCACAGCACGGTCGGGCTCATCCTCACCGCGGTGAGCGTGGCGGTCATGCCGCTACTCTCACTGGCCGAGCGCCGCGCCGGACGGGAGCTCGGTTCCGCCACCGCCGTCGCGGACTCCAAGCAGACCCTGATCTGCGCCTTCCTCAGCGCCGCGGTACTGATCGGGCTTCTCCTCAACAGTCTCTTCGGCTGGTGGTGGGCCGACCCCATCGCCGGATTGGTCATCGTCGTCTTCGCAGTTCGCGAGGGCATCGAAGCGTGGAGCGGTGATGCATGCGCAACCTCGGTCGGGATGATCCTCGAGAACAGTGAAGCGGGCGATGGCGGCCACCATGGCTGACGCGAAGTGGTCGCCGCGATCGGATGGACGGAACGGTCATGAGGATCGAACTCCTGCACACCCCTGACTGCCCGAACTGGGAGGAGGCACTGCGTCTCCTCCGCGCAGCACTGGACTCGACGGGGCACGAAGACGTTCCCATCGGAGTGAACACGATCGACTCGGAAGAGGCGACTGAGGGGATGGACTTCGCGGGTTCCCCGACAATCCTCGCCGATGGAATCGACCTGTTCCAAACCGGCGATCGAACGCGGTCGCTCGCGTGCCGCGTGTATATGACGCCGCACGGTATCGCGGGGCACCCGACGCAAGCACAACTCGAGGAGGCGATCATCTCGCGTGCCTGACGACGCTGAGATGAGGTGCGCGTACTGCGGAGAGATCTTCAGAGTTGCCGATCCGCAGCATCATCGTGGCGAGCGTCTCGCAGCGGGGAAAGTGCGACGACGAGGGCTGCGATCGCGAAGATGATCGCGGCGATTCCGAGTGTCAACTGGAAGCCCAAGAACGTCGCGAGAAGTCCCGCCAGCAGCGCGCCGAGGAAGAAGATGACTCGGTTCGCTGTGCGAATGGTCGCATTCATGCGGCCTTGTATCGCGTCGGGTGCGACCGCCTGGCGATATCCGGTGTCGTTGGCGTCCTCGATGCCCATTGAGAGTCCGTAGACGAACTGGGCAGCTGAGATGACGGAGAGGAGAACCCAGAGGTCGGTGGACGCCTCGAGCGGCATCACAGCGAGCGCGAGCCACGGCAGGACGACGAGGGCACGGCCCAGGAGGATCGCCCGTCCCGCGCCGACTAGGACGCCGATGCGAGGTGCGAGGAGGGCGCCGAGGAAACCACCGACACCTCCGAACGCAAGCGTGACGCCGAATGCCCAGGGCGCAAGCCCCAACTCTCGAAGCACGAACACCGCGAACACCGTCACCACGATGCTGTTCCCGAGGAACCAGATGTGGACGGAGAGCGCGAGCGGACGGAGAGTTCGGTGTCGGTAGGTGTACTGCGTGCCCTCGACGATGTCGTGCCCGATGTGGCGACCTGGAGCGCGGCGCCTGAAAGGGGTCTCCTCGATCTCGATTCGGGATTGGAGCACCGCGGACACCGCATTGATGACCGCGTCGAAGGCGAAGAGGATCGGTGCGCCGAGCAGGTTGAGCAGCGCTCCACCAAGCGCGGGTCCAGCTGTCCCGGCGACGGTTTCGCTCTGGCCCAACCTCGCGTTGGCCATCACGAGTGAGCTTCGCGGAACGACGTGGGGGAGGAACGGCTGAGCGGCAGAGTCGGCGAAGAGCGTGAGGATGCCGAGCGTCAAGATGACGGCTGCGAGAGACCAGAAGGTCAGTGCGTCGAGCAGGGAGAGCACGGCGATCGATCCCAGGGCGATTGCGCGTCCGACGCTCGTGAGGACCATTGTGCGTTGTCGCCGCCACCGGTCCATGAGCGCGCCGATGATCAAGCCGAAGAACAGGTATGGGACGACGCCGAGCGCGCTCAGGATGCTGATCTCGACCGGTGTCGAGTTCAAGACCGTGACGATGAGAACCTGGAAGGCGACGCCAGCTATCGTGCTCCCGAACATCCGGATCGTAGCGGCGCTCCAGAAGAGCGCGAAGGCCGGGAGCCGCAGGACTTCATTCGAGCGCTTCACCGCACCAGCACCGGTGGGGCCGTCACGTCACCCTCTCGCTCGTCACGACACACACGTGCTCAGTGTAGAGCCGGAGGACTCCCGCACCTGGCCCTGTGCTGGGGAGAAGACGGCTTCATCCGGCCTGCGTCGCGGCGATCCCGAATCGGTGGACCGGTACCTCGCGCATGGTCGGGTGCGCTCGACCACGATGCGACACCCGCGACAAGACGCCAGTGCCGAGCTCGCCCGGTCCAATCGAGATCTGATCGGAGACCCGCCGGACGTGATCCGCGCACGTCTATCCAACACTCAAACCCGCGCGCGATACTGAGTTTGTCCCGGCGCGTGGATTCGGGTGCGCTCGATACCACCGGGGTATTTTGACAATACCCCGGGGGTATCCGTACGATGGTCTCGTGACCAAGAATCGCTACCTCATCATCGGCGGAGTCGCCGGCGGCATGTCCGCCGCCACCCGCCTGCGCCGACTCGACGAGAACGCCCAGATCATGGTGCTCGAGCGCGGTGGTCATGTCTCGTTCGCGAACTGCGGGCTTCCCTACTACCTCGGCGGCGTCATCGAGCAGCGCGACAGCCTGCTCCTGCAGAATCCCGCGTCGCTCGGCAGCCGGTTCAACCTCGACGTGCGCGTGCGCACCGAGGCCGTCTCGATCGACCGCGAGGCGAAGACGGTTCGCATCCGCGACATCGCCACAGGGGAGGAGACCGACGAGCTCTACGACGCACTCGTGCTCTCGCCCGGGGCGACGCCCGTGCGGCCCCCGCTTCCCGGCGGCGAGCGCATGCTGACGCTCCGCGACATCGAAGACGTTGATGCCGCGATGGCCGAGCTCACCATCACGCCGAGCAGCGCGCTGGTCATCGGCGCGGGATTCATCGGCCTCGAGATGGTCGAGAACCTCGTGCGCCGCGGTCTCGCCGTGACGCTCGTTGAGCTCGGCGACCAGGTGCTGCCACCGCTCGATCCCGAGATGGCCGGCCCCGTCGCCGAACGTCTCCGCGCCGAAGGCGTCGACATCCGTCTCGGGACGCAAGTCACCGAGCTCGGCGCCGTCACCGCGACCCTCTCCGACGGATCCGTCGTTCCCGCGGAGTTCGTGCTCGCCTCCATCGGCGTGCGGCCCGACACCTCGCTCGCCATTGCTGCCGGCCTCGAGATCGGCGACCGCGGCGGCATCCGCGTCGACGACCAGCTCCGCACGAGCGACCCGCACATCTACGCGATCGGGGACGCGGTCGAGAAGACCGACGCGATCTCTGGCGAGCAGCGCCTCGTCGCGCTCGCCGGACTCGCCAACCGCCACGGCCGCCTCGCCGCCGACGCGATCATGGGCAAGACGATCCACGTGCGCGACGCACGCGGCACCGCCGTCGTCGGCGTCATGGGTCTCACCATCGCGACAACCGGCTGGAACGAGAAGCTGCTGCGGCGTATCGGCCGCGACATCCGCGTCTTCCACACCCACCCGGTCTCGCACGCCGGCTACTACCCCGGTGCGGAGTCGATGTCGCTCAAGCTCGTGGTGGATGCCGCGACCGATGAGATCCTCGGCGCCCAAGGCATCGGCCGCGACGGGATCGACAAGCGCATCGACGTGATCAGCACGGCGATGGCGGGCGGCATCACGGCATCGGAGCTCGCCGACCTCGAGCTGTCGTACGCACCGCAGTTCTCCTCGGCGAAGGACCCGGTGAACATGCTCGGCTACGTCGCGCTCAACGCGGCCGAGGGCCTCACGCCTTCGGTGCAGTGGCACGAGCTCGAGGCCGAACTCGACGCGGGGGCGACCCTCGTCGACGTGCGCACTCGAGGTGAGGTCGTCGACGGTGCGGTCCCCGGCTCGATCAACATCCCGCTCGACGAGATGCGGTCGCGCACGGACGAACTGCCGGCGGGACGCGTCATCGTGCACTGCAAGGTCGGCCAGCGCGGCCACACCGCGGTGCGACTGCTCGCCCAGCTCGGCCGCGACGCCGTGAACCTCGACGGTGGATACCTGACCTGGAGCGCCGGCACGCGGGCGCGCTCTGCGGTTCCCGCGCTCGTGTCCTGAGTTCCATCACGCCCGACTCCAACCGCAACCCCAACCCGAGGAGAACCACCCCATGTGCAGTGCTGTCACGTGTCGCAAGTGCGGAAAGACGACCTGGGCCGGCTGCGGCCAGCATGTCGACCAGGTCATGCGAGGAGTGCCGCGCAGCCAGCGCTGCGAGGGTCACGCGAAAGAGCCCGGCTTCTTCACACGCCTGTTCTCCCGGTGAGGTGACGCCCGATGGCGGCCCTGCCCGGTCAGGCGAGGGAGAGGAAGAGCTTCTCCAGTTCTTCAGGCTGAGGGATGCCCTCCGCGTCAGGGTTGGCGAGGCAGTCCTTCAGTGCGGTGGAGATCAGGAGGAAGCCGGCCCTGTCGAGGGCCTTCGAAACAGCCGCGAGCTGTTGCGCGACCTCGCGGCAGGGGGCGTCGTTCTCCACCGCGGTGATGACCGCTGTGAGTTGCCCGTGGGCTCGGCGCAGACGATTCACGATCTTGCGCTGAGCGTCGGCTTCGGGGACCGCAGCCGAGGAAGTCGCGTTCGTCATAGGAGTCCTTTCCTGATGAATCCGAGATCGAGCATACTCCTCCCAGTATAGCTGCGGACGTGTCTGGCAGACGCATCTTCTCAGCGGCTCGTGATCGCGTCGACCGCCGCGTCGCCTCGGATACGTCGCATGCATGCGACCACCTCGTCGACGATCGCCTCGGTGAGCGCACGGCACACGATGCTGTACGGGCCGACGGACTGAAGGCCGCCGGCGCGGATGCGGATGACCTCCCATCCGACCTCGCGGAGGGCGTCATCCTTCTCGAGGTCGGATGCCTCCTTCAGCCCGAGGTGAGCCCGTCGCGACCGGCCCGGGTCGTCGTACTCGACGGCGATGCGCAACGACGGCACGAGGATGTCGGGCCACACCTCCTGCCTGCCGAAGAACGTGCGGGCGATGCGAACCGCGTTCACGCGGTGGTGCAGGCGGATGCGTTCGCCCAGCAGCATCCGGAGCCGTTGTTCGGTCATGGATGTGCCGACCTTGAGTCCGGGCTTCATGAACGCGACCCCGGCCTCCCTCGCCGCACCCGGTGCGGTCGCATTGGCGCGGCACTTGGCGCACCCCGTTCCGGTGAGTACTTCGCGCACGGTGGCGGGGTACCGGTCGTGGCCCCGTGTGCAGCGCCACTCGTACTCGGCGCCGATGCGGGTCTCGTGGGCGAGCGCGGTGCGCAATGGTGGCGCGACCCTGTGGAGCAGTTCGGCGCGCGATCGGTGCGTTTCGTCGAAGAGCATGCACAGCGGGCACACCCGGTGGAGGGCGACCACGCCCGATTCACCGGCCACGGCACCGTGGCCGCATCGGAAGCTCACGGCGACCACGTTCGTGCCTCTGTCTGTTCCATGCCCCCATGGTGCGGGCAGCCGCCGACACTGTCGCTGGGGAGCACCAGAATGGAAGCGTGCAGATCGTGGTCGCGGCAGACGCCCCGGGCGTCGTCAGGCTCGTCGATCCCGAATTCCCAGACGAACCCCTGGCGGTCGTTGCGCTCGACGAGCTCGGCGATGCGGTGCGCGAGCTCGAAACGTCGCATCCACGCTGGGTCTGGGCCCAGACAGGCTCGTGGGTTCCGCGCCTCCTCGCGGCCGGTGTGCGGGTCGAACGCTGCCATGACCTGCGGCTCTGCGGCGCGATCCTCGACCACTCCACGTCGACGGCGACGGCCCGTGCGACCGGCGACTTCCCGCGCCCGGCCTGGCTCCCGCCCGGTCCGGCCGAGGCTGCGATCGCACCCGTGCCGGGCTCCGCCACGGCCTCGGCGGTCTCGCCGTCGGCGCATGACACGCTCTTCGAGCTCGACCCCGGTGAGAGCGGCGTGGCGGTCGTCACCGACGCGGCGGACGCACCGGTCGCGGCGGTGCTGCAGGAGCTTCGTCGTCAACAGGCGCTCGTCGCCGGGAGCACCGATCCGGCCGCGCTGCGCCTCCTGCTCGCTGCCGAGTCCGCCGGTGCCCTCATCGGCGCCGAACTACGCGCTGCCGGTCTTCCGTGGAACCGCGCCGTCCACGAACGCGTCCTCGAAGAGGAGCTCGGCGCTCGCCCGGGTCCGGGTCGCAAGCCGGACCGGATGGAAGAGCTCGCCGCCGTGGTGCGCGATGAGCTCGGCGTGCCGACCCTCAACCTCGATTCGCAGGTCGAGCTGCTGCGTGCGCTGCGGATGTCGGGAATCCAGGTCGACTCGACCTCGAGGTGGGAGCTGCGTGAGCACGTTCACCCCGCGATCGAACCCCTCATCGCATACAAGAAGCTCGCTCGGCTCCTGAGCGCGAACGGGTGGGCCTGGCTTGATGAATGGGTCGCCGACGGGCGGTTCCGACCCGAGTACGTCCCGGGCGGCACGGCGACCGGTCGGTGGGCGACCTCGGGCGGGGGAGCGCTGCAGCTGCCCAAGAACGTTCGCAGCGCGGTCGTCGCCGAGGCCGGCTGGACACTCGTCGTGGCCGACGCATCGCAGCTCGAGCCGCGGGTGCTCGCCGGCATGGCGGCCGACGAGGCGCTCGCATCTGCCAGCCGCGGCCGTGACCTCTACGCGGGGCTCGTCGACGCGGGTGTCGTCGCCACGCGCGACGAGGCGAAGGTGGCCATCCTCGGCGCCATGTACGGGGCGACCACGGGCGACAGCGGCCGACTCGTGCCGCGCCTGGCTCGGGCCTTTCCGCGCAGCATGGCGCTCGTCGACCGCGCGGCTGCCAAGGGCGAACGAGGCGGCTCGGTGACCACACTTCTCGGGCGTTCTTCGCCGCTCCCGTCGGCGGAATGGCGATCCGTGCAGGCGCGCGCGAGCCAGCCCGAGGCGACGACCGCCGATGAACGGCGAGCGCGGTCGACGGCGCGCGACTGGGGCCGCTTCACCCGCAACTTCGTGGTGCAGGGCAGCGCGGCCGAATGGTCCCTGTGCTGGATGGCGGGCTTGCGTCGACGGCTCGATGGGATCGGCGAGATGGTCTCGGATGCCACGCCGGCCGCAGCGGCATCCGGCCCGGTGTTCGCTCGCGTCCCGCATCTCGTCTACTTCCTGCACGATGAGGTCATCGTGTACACCCCGCGCGAGGTCGCCGATGAGGTCGCCGCCGCGGTCGAGGCTGCGGCACGGGCCGCGGGCACCCTGCTGTTCGGTGATTTCCCGGTCGATTTCCCGCTCGATCTCGCGATCGTCGAGAGCTACGCGCTGGCCGACGCCTGAGTGCCGGCCTTCGGCGTCGTTCCGGGCCTCCGCCCACGCTTCGGGCGCTCGGCCCGCGGAGGGAAGGCGACCCGAGCCTCGGAGTCGGCCACATCGAGCCAGGCGAGCGCTGCGTCGGCACGAACCAGCTCGGCTGCCGCGGCGAGTCGGGCGAGACCTGCTTCTGCGGCATCCGGGCTCGCGGCATCCGGCGAGGGCTCATTGCCTCCCCGTCGTTTCGGTCCAGCCGCCGGCGAGGCGGCATCGGATGCCGCAGCACGTCGTGCCAGCCATCGGTCGCGCTCGGTGGTGATCACGGCCCCGGCGTCGCAGTCGGGCAGGGATCGGGCGATGAGCACGCGATCGATGGTCTCGTCCCACGGGTCGGCACCCGCGGCATCCGCGCCATTGAGCCACTCGCGCGCGGCATCCGCGCCGGTGCTGGTGAGACGATGCAGGGGCAACCCGTCATCGGTTGATCCGGCCGACTCGACGAGCCGTTGCTTCGCGAGCCGATCGAGCGTGGCGTAGGTCTGGCCGACGTTGACCGTGCGCCGACCGCCGGTGCGCGCGGCGAGCCCGCCGTGCAGCTGGAATCCGTACGCCGGGCCGGCGGTGAGCAGGGCGAGCAGTGCGTCGCGCACGGCCATGAGAGCCTCCGATGGGGGATATGAACGATTCACCGAGTATATAGTTCTGGTCCATCGGCGGGCACCGCACGACTGCGCGCACTGCACCATGCACCGTTCTCCGCGCCAGAACCTTGTCTTACACCCAGATCCGCGGCATAATCGCCCTGACGGCTCGCCGTCCACAATCGAACACTCGCCATCCGGAGCTCAGAGGTCGTAGGGGAAGACGCACCTCGAGAACGGAGACGGAGATGGCGCAGGAAACTACGCGGGCGGTGCGCGCCGCGCGAGGCGTGTTGTTCGTGCACTCCTCACCGCGGGCACTGTGCCCGCATGTGGAGTGGGCGGCTGGTGGTGCGCTCGGCAGTGCCGTGAACTTCGACTGGGCTGAGCAACCGGTCTTCCGCGGCCTCATGCGTGCGGAGTTCTACTGGGAGGGCGAGGCCGGCACGGGCGCGAAGCTCGCCTCGGCGCTGCGCGGATGGGAGCAGCTGCGATTCGAGGTCAGTGAGGATCCGACGCCCGGCTCCGACGGTGGCCGCTGGATGCACACCCCCGACCTCGGCGTCTTCTTCGCGCAGACCGACACCGCCGGCAACACCGTGGTGCCCGAGGACCGCATCAGGTACGCGATGGAACTCGCGGGCACCGATGCGGTGGAGCTGCACCGCGAGCTCCGCCTCGCACTCGGTCAGGCGTGGGACGACGAGCTCGAGCCGTTCCGCCACGCAAGCGACTTCGCTCCGGTCGTCTGGCTGCACCAGGTGGGCTAGCTCGAAGGCGCAGCTCAGGCCGTGCGGAACGCCGCCACCGCGTTGTGCCCGCCGAACCCGAACGAGTTCGAGATCGCGACGAGGTCGCCACCGCCGAGCGAACGCGGCGACGTGACGACATCGAGGGGAATCTCGGGATCCTGCTCGGTGAGGTTGATCGTCGGGGGAGCGGTGCGCTCGTGCAGTGCGAGCACGGTGAAGAGGGCTTCGATCGCTCCGGCGCCGCCGAGAAGGTGGCCGGTGGAGGCCTTGGTGGCGGTGACCGCGATGCCGTCGAGGGCGTCGCCGAACACGCGACGCAACGCGTTGTACTCGGCGATGTCGCCGACGGGCGTACTCGTCGCGTGCGCGTTGATGTGCGTCACATCGGCGAGAGACGCATCGGCACCCTCGATCGCCGCCGTCATCGCGCGTGCAGCGGCCGAACCCTCGGGGTCGGGCGCCGTGATGTGGTACGCATCGCTCGTGATCGCGCCACCGACGAGTTCGGCGTAGATGCGCGCGCCGCGCGCCTTCGCGTGCTCCTCGGTCTCGACGACGAGCGCCGCGGCGCCCTCGCCGAGCACGAACCCGTCGCGGGCGATGTCGTAGGGCCGGGAGGCGATCGCCGGGTCGTCATTGCGGCGCGACAGCGCCTGCATGGACGCGAACGCCGCGATCGGAAGCGGGTGGATCGCCGCCTCGGAACCGCCGGCGATGACGACATCGGCGAGGCCCTGCTGCAGGTGGTCGTAGGCGTTCACGAGCGCCTCGGTGCTCGACGCGCATGCCGAGACGACCGTGCGGATGCCGGCACGTGCGTGCAGGTCCATGCCGATCGCGGCGCCGGGGCCGTTCGGCATGAGCATGGGCACCGTCATCGGCAGCACACGCCGAGGTCCGCGCTCACGCAACGTGTCCCATGCGTCGAGCAGGGTCCACACGCCGCCGATGCCCGTCGACCAATCGACGGCGAGGCGCTCGGGGGCGACGTCGGGCGCACCGGCATCGGCCCACGCCTCACGGCCGGCGATGAGTGCGAACTGGCTCGACGGGTCGAGCCGCTTCTGCTCGTGCCGCTCGAGCACCGTGGTCGGTGCCACCTTGGCGGTCGCTGCGAAGGTCACGGGCAGTTCGAGTTCTGCGACCCACTCCTGGTCGAGGTGGCGGGCACCCGACTCACCGGCGAGCAGGGCATTCCAGCTGTCACGGGCGGTTCCACCGAGCGGCGAGGTCGCGCCGATGCCGGTGATCACGATCTTCTTGGTCATTCGAGTGCACTCCGTAGAGGAAAAGGGTCACGCGGATGGGCGGGCAGCACGTCGACCGTGCGTGCCCGCCCGATCAGCGACTAGGCCTGAGCCTTGACGATGAAGTCGACGGCGTCGCCGACGGTCTTGAGGTTCTTGACCTCTTCGTCGGGAATCTTGACGTCGAACTTCTCCTCGGCGTTGACGACGATCGTCATCATCGAGATCGAGTCGATGTCGAGGTCATCGGTG
>DASSBT010000046.1:0-9534 GCA_035698465.1 Agromyces sp.
ACCAAGCTCGACGCGGGCTACAAGCACAACGTCATCCCCGACCACGCCGAGGCGCTCGTCGACATCCGCACGCTGCCGGGGGAGGAGGACGCGGTGCTGGCCGAGGTGCGCGAGATCGTCGGCGACGACATCGACGTGCAGATCGTGCACCGCGACGTGGGCCTCGAGACCTCGACGACCGGGCCGATCGTCGACGCGGTGACCCGCTCGATCGGTGTGCACGATCCCGGGGCATCCGTCTTCCCCTACCTGCTCTCGGGCGGCACCGACAACAAGTCACTCAGCCGGCTCGGCATCGCCGGGTACGGGTTCGCGCCGCTCCGCCTGCCAGAGAGCCTCGACTTCCCTGCGATGTTCCATGGCGTTGACGAGCGGGTTCCGCTCGACGCACTAGTCTTCGGTAGGCGGGTCCTCAGGGACCTGCTCCTCGACTACTGACCACCATCGACGCTCCGACCTCGCGGAGACGGAAGGCGGATCCGCGGCGTGATCGAAGCCCTCATCCTCGGCCTCGTGCAGGGTCTCACCGAGTTCCTGCCCATCTCCTCGAGCGCTCACCTGCGCATCCTCGGCGAATTCCTGCCCGGCGCACAAGACCCGGGTGCCGCGTTCACGGCGATCGTGCAGATCGGCACCGAGGCGGCCGTCGTCGTGTTCTTCTGGCGCGACATCGTGCGCATCATCTCGCACTGGTTCGGGTCGTTCACCGGCCGCGTGCCGCGCAATGACCCCGATGCGCGCATGGGCTGGCTCATCATCGCCGGGTCCATCCCCATCGTCGTGCTCGGCATCATGTTCCAGGACGAGATCGAGACGAGCCTTCGATCGCTCTGGATCGTCGCGACGATGCTCGTGGTCTTCGGCATCATCCTCGGCCTGGCCGACTGGGCGGGCGCGAAGCGTCGCCGCCTCGACCAGCTGACGGTTCCACACGGCATCGCGTTCGGCTTCGCGCAGGCGCTCGCGCTGGTCCCCGGCGTCTCGCGCTCGGGCGGCACCATCACGATGGGGCTGTTCCTCGGCTACGAGCGCGCGGCGGCCGCCCGCTACGCGTTCCTCCTCGCGATCCCCGCGGTCTTCGGCAGTGGGTTCTTCCAGCTGTTCAAGAGCTGGGGCGAGCCTGCGGTCTACGGCCCGCTCGAGACGGCGGTCGCGACGCTCGTCGCGTTCGTGGTGGCGATCCTCGTCATCGCGTTCTTCATGAGCTACATCTCGAAGCGCAGCTTCCTGCCGTTCGTGATCTACCGCATCGTCCTCGGCGGGCTCCTCTTCGTGCTGCTCGGCACCGGCGCGATCCAGCCGTAGCAGATGCCGCCGTGCTCCCTTCGACACGCTCAGGGAGCGGGGCGCGGGCCCTCGCCGCGCCCGTCGGCACGACCGTCAGGCCCCTCGCCGCGGCGGCGCAGGTACCGTTCGAACTCCTGGGCGATCGCCTCGCCGCTCGCCTCGGGCGCGTCGACCGCGTCCCTGGCCTGCTCGAGTTGCGTGATGTAGCCGGCCATGTCCTCGTCGTCGGCGGCGAGCGCGTCGACCCCGGCCTCCCAGGCCTTGGCCTCCGCCTCGAGCGTGCCACGGGGGATCGAGAGGCCGGTGAGCTCTTCGACCTTGCCGAGCAGCGCGAGCACGGCCTTCGGCGACGGCGCGTTGTGCACGTAGTGCGGCACGGACGCCCAGAGCGACACCACCGGGATGCCGACGCGCTCGGCCTGGTCGGCGATCACGCTGAGGATGCCGACGGGGCCTTCGTAGCTCGAACGCTCGAGGCTCAGCGCCGTGCGCACCTCGGGGTCTTCGCTCGACGCGAACACGGAGAGCGGCCGGGTGTGGGGTGCATCGGCGAGCATCGCCCCGAGGAGCACGATGGCCTCGATGTCGGCGGTGAGCGTCGCGTCGATGAGCTCGGCCGCGAAGCCCTTCCAGCTGCGGGCGGGCTCGGCCCCGAGCAGCACGTGCAGGGTGTCGGCGCCCGGGCCGCTGACGTGCTCGTCGTCGTCGTCGTCGGGCGGCGCACCGCTCGGGCCGAAGATCGCGGCGCCCGGCCATTCGAGGCGTCGCACGCCGTCGTCGCCGATGACCACGGTGGGGCGCGTGAACTGGTAGTCGAAGTAGAGCTCGGGGTCGACCGCGGCGATCTCGACCAGGCCGAGCCGTTCGATGAGCAGCTTCGCGGCGCCGGTCGCCGCCTCTCCGGCGTCGTTCCATCCTTCGAATGCGACGACGAGCAGCCTTCCGCCCTCGAAACCGGCCGGCTGATTCACTCCTGGTGCCCCGCTTCCCGCCCCGGACGACCCGGGTCCCCTCCACAATAGGCCGTGCCCGTAGACTTGCGGGTTGTGACCACTCGCCTTCCCGCCGCAGTCCTCTGGGACATGGACGGAACCCTCGTCGACACCGAACGCTACTGGATGGCCGCCGAAGAGGAGCTCGTCGAGTCCTTCGGAGGCCGCTGGACGCAGGAGGACGCCCTCGGTCTCGTCGGCAACGGCCTCTGGGAGGCGGCCGCCGTGTTCCAGGCTGCCGGTGTCGACCTCGACGCCGACACCATCGTGGCGCGCCTCACCGCCCGCGTGAAGGAGCAACTGGCCGAGCACGGCGTGCCGTGGCGGCCCGGCGCCCGCGAGCTGCTCGAGGCACTGCGCGAGGCATCCGTGCCCACCGCCCTCGTCACCATGTCGGTGCGTTCCATGGCCGACGACGTGATCGAGGCGATCCCGTTCGACGCGTTCGACGTCATCGTCACCGGTGACTCGGTCGAGCACGCCAAGCCGCATCCCGAGCCGTACCTCTCCGCGGCGGCCGCACTCGGTGTCGACGTGCACGACTGCGTCGCCATCGAGGACTCGCCCCCTGGGCTCACGTCGGCGTGGGCGGCCGGCGCGGTGACCATCGGCGTTCCGAACATCCTCTCGCTCGACGAGGCCCCCTCGCACGTGCTCTGGCAGACCCTCGCCGGCAAGACGGTGGCGGATGTCGCGGCCCTCATCGAGGCACGGGAGGCCCGCGCGTGAGCGAGAGCCGCGGCGAGCGCAGCGGGCCGTTCCGAGTCGGTGACCGGGTGCAGCTGACCGGCCCCAAAGGCCGCCTGCATACCATCACCCTGCAGCCCGGTGCGTTCTTCCACTCCCACAAGGGACTCATCGCGCATGACGACCTCATCGGCAGGCCCGACGGGTCGGTCATCACGAACCAGGTCGGCATCGAGTACCTCGCGCTGCGGCCCCTGCTCAGCGATTTCGTGATGTCGATGCCGCGCGGCGCAGCGATCGTGTACCCGAAGGATGCCGCGCAGATCCTCGCACAGGCCGACATCTTCCCCGGTGCGACCGTGGTCGAGGCCGGCGTCGGCTCGGGTGCGCTCTCGCTGTGGCTGCTCCGCGCGATCGGCCCTGCCGGCCGTCTGCTCTCGTTCGAGCGCCGCGAGGAGTTCGCGGATGTCGCGAGGGGCAACGTGGCGACGTTCCACGGAGCCGACCCCGCGAACTGGTCGATCACGCTCGGCGACCTGGCGCAGGTGCTGCCAGACGTCACGCCCGCGGCATCCGTCGATCGTGTCGTGCTCGACATGCTCGCTCCCTGGGAGTGCCTCGACGTCGTGTCGACGGCGCTCAAGCCGGGCGGCGTGCTGCTCTGCTACATCGCGACGGTGACCCAGCTCTCACGCGTCGCCGAGGCAATCCGCGCCACCGGGCAGTACACCGAGCCGAACTCGTCCGAGACGATGGTGCGGGGCTGGCACGTGCAGGGGCTCGCGGTGCGGCCCGATCACCGCATGGTCGCGCACACCGGATTCCTGCTCACCGCCCGCAGGCTGGCGCCCGGAACGGTGCTTCCCGAACTGAAGCGACGCCCCTCGAAGACCGAATTCAGCGACGCCGACGTCGAGGCGTGGACACCCGGCGCCCTCGGCGAGCGTCAGGTGAGCGACAAGGCGCTGCGCAAGCGGGCGCGAGCTGCGGATGCCGCGGCCGACCGCTCGCGCGCGCCAGACGCAGCAACGGGCACCGAGTCGCCGGGCACAGAGCCCACCGCGAATGGCGGGTAGGCTTTCCCACGACTTTTCACCGCCCCACCGCGACCCATCGAAGAATCGAGGATCAGTGCGCTCTTCCCTCGCGCTCATCGCCACGGCCGGCATCGTCGCCGTGGCCCTCTCCGGTTGCGCCTCGGCCCCCGCGCCAGAGGCGTCGTCAGGCCGGTCGTCCGACGTCGTCGAGGTGACGGGCGACTTCGGCGAGGCGCCACGCGTCGAGTTCCCGACTCCGCTCGTGCCCGCCGAGACGCAGTGCACCGAAGTGATCGCGGGTGAAGGCGAGTATCTCGAAGAGGGCCAGTACGTGCTGCTCGGTGCGTCGCTCTTCAGCGGCACGACCGGTGAAGAGGTGGAGGTCGTCGGTTACGACGGCCAGCCCGCAGGTCTGACGCTCGGCGAGGGCACGCTGCCCGCCTTCGCAGACGGGCTCAGCTGCGCACGAGAGGGCTCCCGGGTCGTGGTCGTGGCGCCGGCAGGCGAGTTGCTGCCCCCGTCGGCCGATCCCGCGTCCGCAGAAGACGGCGACAGCGTCGTGGCGGTGTTCGACGTGTTGCGCGCATTCCCCACCCGCGCCGAGGGCTCGGTGCGCCTCTCGCGTGACGAGTTCCCCGCCGTGGTGCTCGCACCCAATGGACGCCCTGGCATCACGGTGCCCAAGACCGACCCGCCCGAGCACACCGAGGTCGAGGTGCTCAAGCAGGGCAACGGGCAGGTCGTCGAAGACGGTGACACGGTCGTGGTGCACTACACGGGCGTGCTGTGGAACGACAACACCGTGTTCGACACGACCTGGGACACTCTCGAGGAGGGCAGCCGAACGCCCTTCGGCCCGCAGACCTTCGTGGTGGGTGAGGGCGCACAGGTCGTGCCCGGTTTCTCCAAGGCGATCGTCGGCCAGGAGGTCGGCTCGCAGGTCGGCGTGATCGTGCCGCCGTCCGCCGGATACGGTGACGAGGGGAACGCACAGGTCCCGGCCGGTTCGACCCTGTTCTTCGTCATCGACATCCTGGGCGTGGTCTGAGCCCGCGACGGCGGCCGGACGCCGCCCGCGGTTCAGTATGATCGCTCGTGTGGCTGGCGAAGCAGGCAAGGGGGAGCGCAAGATCCCGGTCGAAGATCGGCTCTTCAGCCTCGTGCTTGCGCTGCTCGCGACCGAGGCGGGGCTGCTGAAGTCCGAGATCCTCTCGTCGGTACGCGGCTACGCAGAGCGCTACGACGGTTCGGGTCAGAACGCGAATCTCGAACGCCAGTTCGAGCGCGACAAAGACGACATCCGCGAGCTCGGTATCCCGCTCGAGACGGTGGAGTCACCCGACCGCCCCGGCGACAACCAAGCGCTTCGCTATCGCATCCCCAAGGGCCAGTACGACCTGCCCGACGAGGTGCGCTTCACGCCAGACGAGCTGGCACTGCTCGGCCTCGCAGCCGAGGTGTGGCGCGAGGCATCCCTGTCTGCCGACTCCCAGCGGGCGCTGACCAAGCTGCGCTCGTTCGGCATCGAACCACGTGACCCGGTCATCGGCTATGCCCCGCGGCTGCGGGTGCGCGAGACCGCGTTCGAGCCACTGCGACAGGCGCTCGATCGTCGCCAGACCGTGCGGTTCCGCTACTTCAAGCCGGGTGAGGCCGAGCCGCGAGAGCGCACCGTCGACCCGCTCGCGGTCGTGCTGCACGAGGGCCGCTGGCACCTGCACGCCTACGACCGGGTGGCCGCGGGCCCGCGCACGTTCCTGCTGTCGCGCATCATCGGGGGAGTGGAGCCGGTTCCGGGCATGACGTTCGATCCTCCGCCCGCGGGCATCCAAGACCGAATCCTCGCCGAACTCGACGAGTTGCGGCTGAGCAACGCCGCCGACCTCGCCGTGACGGCCGGCAGCGATGCCGAGGTACGACTCGGCAAGCGCGCCGTGCTGCGCGACGAGGATGCGGGCGTCATCCGGCTGCATTACACGGATGCCGCGGTGTTCGCCGACGAACTCGCCGCCTACGGCCCCGAGGTGCGGGTGCTCGGCCCCGACTCGCTCCGTGATGCCGTTCGCCGGCGACTCGAGGCGGTCGTCGCGGCCCACCGTGACGAGGGGACGCACTGATGGCCACCCGAGCGAAACCGCTGAAGGCGCCCGACAAGCTCGTCTTCCTCCTCTCGTTCGTGCCCTACCTGCTCGAGCAGCGGGTCGTCGACGTGGCCGAGGCGGCGCAGCACTTCGGGATGACTCCCGATGAGATCCGCGACGCCGTGCGCCTGATCGCGACCTCCGGGCTGCCGGGATCGACGGGAACGTACCAGCCGAACGACCTCTTCGACATCGACTGGGACTCCTTCGAAGATGACGACGTGATCGTGATCGTGCATCACGTCGCCATCGAAGACGCCCCGCGCCTCTCCGCACGCGAGGCCGCCGCCCTCATCGCCGGACTGCAGTACCTCTCGGCGTCACCCGAGAATGCCGACAGCGCGTCACTCGCGTCGCTGATGGCGAAGTTGACGCTCGGCGCGTCATCGGCACCCAGCCGCCTCGCCGTCGCAGAGACCCGGGCGGATGCCTCGCTCGCGGTCATCCGCCGCGCCGTCGCAGAGGGCCGCCAACTGGAGTTCGACTACCTGAACGCCCGAGGCGAGGCCGGCCGGCGCCGGGCCGATCCGCTCCGGATCATCTCGCAGGACGCCGACTGGTACCTGCAGGCGTACTGCCATACCCGCGAAGACGTACGCAATTTCCGTGTCGATCGCATGAGCGGCCTCAGCGTCACCGATGAACCGATCGGCGACCATTCGCAGCTCACGGTTCCTGCGTCCCTGTTCACCGGCTCCGACACCGATCTCGACGTCGTCGTCGACGTGGCACCCGAGACGCTGCCGCTCCTCGCGGACTACCTGGCCGACTCCCGCACCAGTGAAGTGGACGACCGGCTGCGAGTCACCCTCCGCCTCGCGCACGTGCACGGGCTGAAGCGACTCGTGGCGGGGCTTCCGGGCCTCGTGACGGTCGTCTCGCCCCCAGAGGCGCGGGCCGCGGTCGTGAGCTGGGCGGCCTCCGGCCTTGCGGGCTACGCTGGCGCAGAGGCATCCGCAGACCCGAGTGAGACCGATGACCGGTCGAGCAGGTAGACTGACCGCGACGCTCCCGCAGAACGGACCCCGATCATGCTTCAAGGCCTCACCGGATGGCACTTCCTTATCATCCTGGTCATCATCCTGCTGCTCTTCGGTGCGCCGAAACTTCCCGCACTCGCGCGCAGCCTCGGCCAGTCGATGAAGATCCTCAAGAGCGAAACCCGCTCAGAGAGCGATGACGCGACGGCAGAGGCGGGTGACACCGTGGCCGGGGAGAAGCCGAAGCCCGGCGCAGACTCCTCCGCCAAACCCGGCGCTGACTCCTCAACTTCGAGTACCTGAGCCGGATGTCCGCGACGACCACTCGCGGGGCGAAGAATCGCGAGAAGCGGATGTCCCTCGGGGCACACCTTCTCGAACTCCGCAAACGCCTCTTCATCTCGGCGATCGCAATCGTGCTCGGCATGGTCGCCGGCTGGGTGCTGACCGACTGGTTCGTCTGGGATGCGATCCAGCTGCCCGTGCAGAAGGTCGCAGTGGCACAGGGGAGCGATACGGCGATCATCTTTCCGACGATCTCCAGCGCCTTCGACCTGCGCCTGCAGATCGCGTTCACACTCGGCCTCGTGGTATCGGCCCCGGTCTGGTTGTACCAGATCTTCGCGTTCCTCGTCCCGGGGCTCAACACCCGCGAGCGTCGGTTCACGTTCGCATTCTTCGCCACGGCAATCCCGTTGTTCTTCGCCGGCTGCGCTGCGGGCTGGTTCGTGCTTCCGAACATCGTGCACCTCATGACCAGTTTCGTGCCTGAGGGCGGAATGTCGCTGCTCACGGCCAAGGAGTACATCGACTTCGTCACGAAGCTCGTCGTGGCGATCGGTATCGCGTTCGTGCTTCCGGTGTTCATCGTGCTCCTGAACTTCGCCGGCGTGATCTCCGCGGCCTCGATCATCAAGTCCTGGCGCGTGGCGATCCTCGTGATCGTGCTGTTCACGGCGGTCGCAACTCCGGCAGCCGACATCATCTCGATGTTCATGCTCGCGGTACCGATGATCGTGCTGTACTTCACGGCCTGGTTCATCGCGCACCTGCACGACCGGCGCGTTGCCAAGCGCAATCAACTCGAGTTCGGCGCTCCTGTCTAGTCTGGAGGGGTGATGAGCCTCTCACCGGCCGAGCGGTACGCCCGGTCGCGCGACCATCGGCGTCAACCGCGACTCGCCGAGTTCGCGTCGAAACTCAAGTTCGATCTCGATCCATTCCAGCGCGCGAGTTGCGCTGCGCTCGACGAGGGCCGAAGCGTGCTGGTGGCTGCGCCCACCGGCGCCGGAAAGACGGTCGTCGCCGAGTTCGCCGTGTTCCTCGCCATGTCGGAGCCGGCCGACAAGGTCTTCTACACGACGCCCATCAAGGCGCTCAGCAATCAGAAGTACCAGGAGTTCGTCGATGAGTGGGGCGCCGACACGGTCGGCCTCCTCACGGGCGACACGAACATCAACTCGGGTGCGCGCATCGTGGTGATGACCACCGAGGTGCTCCGGAACATGCTCTACGCCGATTCGCCGCTGCTCGATCGGCTGGCCTACGTCGTCATGGACGAGGTGCACTACCTCGCCGACCGGTTCCGCGGCGCCGTGTGGGAGGAGGTCATCATCCACCTGTCCGAGGAGGTGAGACTCGTCTCGCTCTCGGCGACGGTGTCGAATGCCGAGGAGTTCGGCGACTGGCTCCAGGCCGTGCGCGGCGACACCGACGTGATCGTGTCTGAAGACCGCCCCGTTCCCCTCGAACAGCATGTGCTCGTGAAGGGCAAGCTCCTGGACCTGTTCGACTCCTCTGGCCAGGCCGCCACGAACCGCGTGAATCCCGAGTTGCAGCGACTTGCACGGTCGGGCGGGCGCTCCATTTCATCGCGATCGGTGCGCGGCCGCCGCGGCGGCGACCGTGGCCGGTTCCATCAGCCGTCACAGGCGAGCGGGCGCCTCGATCGGCCCGGTGTCGTCGAACTGCTGCACGGCAAGCACCTGCTCCCGGCGATCGTGTTCATCTTCTCGCGCGTCGGGTGCGACCAGGCCGTGCTCCAGGTGCTCCGCTCCGGCATCCGCCTCACCGATGCAGCAGAGCGGGATGAGATCCGTGCCATCGTCGAAGAGCGGGCCCGGATGCTTCGCGACGAAGACCTGGCGGTCCTCGGCTACTGGGAATGGCTCGAGGGACTCCAGCGTGGCGTGGCGGCACACCACGCGGGCATGCTTCCGGCCTTCAAGGAGGTCGTCGAGGAGCTCTTCCAGTTGAAGCTCCTGAAGGTCGTGTTCGCCACCGAGACGCTTGCGCTCGGGGTGAACATGCCGGCGCGATCCGTCGTGCTCGAGAAGCTCGAGAAGTTCAACGGCGAGGCGCGGGTGCCGATCACGCCGGGGGAGTACACCCAGCTCACCGGTCGAGCGGG
>DASSBT010000047.1:0-5026 GCA_035698465.1 Agromyces sp.
TCTCGGACACCTCGTCCTCCTCGCCCCGCTCGTGGTCGCGCCGCACGAGATCGTCGACCGTCGTGCCGCTTCGAGCAGCTCGCTCAGCGGTCACCTCGGCGTCGTCATGCGCGAGCATGCCGACGACCGGACCGAACGCGAACTGCAGCATCATCGCATCGCGCATCGCCGGCGCACTCGCGAGGTGCAGGAACCAGGCCAACCGTCGAGCCGGGTGCGAGCCCGGCTCTTCGCGCAGCAGGGTCTCGACGAGCTCGACCGGGTCGACCTCCGCGCCGAGCTCATCGAGTCGCGACTCGATGCGCCGCTCGTCGGCGAAGGCACCGAGCTCGGTTGCGATCGACTCGGCCCTGGCGTCGTCGCGTTGCGGCAGTTCACCGCCCGACTCGGCGGTGCCCAACCGCGATGCCTGGAACTGCACCTGCTCCGCAACGGGGCTCTCGTCGATCATCGAGAGCGGATGCCCCGATTCCGGCGTGTCGGGGTCGAGCACCGAGCCCCAGGCGTCGGCGGCGCGACACAGCGCGTCGCGGACGATGAATCCCGCCTCCTCGGCACGCCGGGTGACGAGCGACAGGAGCGCCTGCTCGGGCATGCCCCGCCGTGCCGCGAACGTCGCATCGGTATAGGCGATGGGCACCACCGCGTCGACCCCGGGTATGCGGCACAGCGTCGCGATGAGGGAGTCGACTGCGACCGGGCGTTCCCGGGCGCGCCTCGGAAGGTCGTACCGGAGCACGCCGGCCGAGCGCTTGCCGCGGAAGGCGACGCACACGATGGAGCGTTCGGGGCGGAAGCCGGCGAGAGTGGGGACGAGCGCCAGCAGGTCGTGCGCCGCGTCGGCGCGGATGATGGTGGTCATGCCGACAGCGTGTCGCCGCGGCATCCGTCATCGTCATCATGGAATGCATCCGGTGGCGCCGAACGGCGACGGCGGGCCTGTCGAGGACGAGTCAGCCGGCGAAGAGCTCCGACACCTCGGCCAGTTCGGCCTCGGTCGGGTGCCAGGCGGAACCCGCTGCGGCGTTCTGGCGGATCTGCTCTGGCCTCGTGGCGCCGGCGATCACGCTCGTGAGGGCCGGCTGGGCCAGCATCCATCCGAAGGTCGCCTCGAGCATGGTGAGCTCGCGTGCCTCGGCGAATGCGCGATACCGGTCGAGCACGTCCCACGGAGCCTGGTCGACCAGATGCCGGCGCTGTCGCATGATGCGCGTGTCGGCCGGACGGTCGTCGCGACGGAACTTTCCGGTCAGCAGTCCGTTCTGCAGCGGGAAGAACGGCAGGAATCCGACCCCGAGATGACGCGCGGCGGGCAGCACCTCGGCCTCGGCGTCGCGGGCGAGCAAGCTGTACTCGTTCTGCGCCGAGATGAATCGGGTCGCGCCGAGCTCGCGTGCCACGAACTCGGCCTCTGCGAGCTGCCAGCCCGAGAGGTTCGAGTGGCCGAGGTAGCGCACCTTTCCTTCGCGAACGAGTTCGTCGAGTGCGGCGATGGTCTCGTCGATGGGCGTCTCGGGATCGGGCGTGTGCAGCTGGTACAGGTCGATCCAGTCGGTCTGCAGGCGGCGCAGCGAGCCCTCGACCGCGAGCCGGATGTAGCGGCGCGAGCCCTTGGCTCCCCACGCGGGCAGCGGCGACGACATGCTCGCATGGCCGAACTTCGTGGCGATGACCATCTCGTCGCGGTGGCCGCGCAGCGCCGTGCCGAGCAGGGACTCGCTGAGCCCGTACTCCCGGCCGTAGCCGTCGGCCGTGTCGATGAAGTTCACGCCGGCGTCGAGCGCGGCGGCGATCACCGCATCGGTGCCCTCCTGCGTCTCGGTCGCGGTACCCGCTCGGCCGAAGTTGTTGCCGCCGAGGCCGACCGCTGAGACGCGAAGGCCTGAGCGCCCGAGGGAGCGGTACTCGAGAGCGGTCATCGGTCCAGCCTATGTGCTCGGAGCTGCCGACTCGTCCTCCACATGGCCGGTCCGGCGCCGATTCCCGCGATGTCCGATTCCCGCGAGTCGATGTCGGATGCCGCGGCTACGCTCGAACCATGACCAACGTGTTCCTCACCAGACTCGACAGCCCGATCGGTCGCATCGAGCTCCTCGGCGACGACCTGGCCGTCACCGCCCTCACCATCGAGCGCGACGGCGCGCTTCCCCATGACGACGAGCCCGAGCGCTCGAACCCCGTGCTCGAGCTGGCACGCGCCCAGCTCCTCGAGTACTTCGCCGGCACGCGCACCACGTTCGACGTGCCCGTGCGCGTCGTCGGCACTCCGTTCCAAGAGGCCGTCTGGGCAGAGCTCGAGCGCCTCGGCTGGGGTGAGGCCACCTCCTACGGTGCGCTCGCGGCGGCCGTCGGCAAGCCCGGTTCAGCGCGAGCCATCGGTGGTGCGGTGGGTGCGAACCCGGTGCCGATCCTCATCGGCTGCCACCGAGTGCTCGCCTCTGACGGCCGCATCACCGGGTACTCGGGCGGCAACGGCGTTCCCACCAAGCTCTGGCTCCTCGGGCACGAGCGCATCGGGTTCGCCGCGTGAGCGTCATCCCGAGTGCCGAACTCATCGAGGGCGACGACGGCAGGTCGCGTTGCGCGTGGGGCGCCCTCGACCCCGAGTACCGGCGTTATCACGACGAGGAGTGGGGCACGGCGCAGCACGATCCCGTGCGGCTCTTCGAGAAGGTGTGCCTCGAGGGCTTCCAGGCAGGCCTGTCGTGGATCACGATCCTGCGCCGACGTCCGGCGTTCCGCGAGGTGTTCCACGCGTTCGACGTCGAACGCGTGGCCGCGATGACCGAGGCCGATGTCGAACGCCTCCTCGGCGACGCCCGAATCATCAGGCATCGAGGCAAGATCGAGGCGACCATCCAGAACGCCCGCGCCACGCTCGCACTCGAGGTTCCGCTCGATCAGCTGCTGTGGGGCTTCGCTCCCCCGCAGCGGTCGACTGCACCGCGCTCGTTCGCCGAAGTGCCGGCGGTGACGCCCGAATCCACGGCGATGAGCACGACGCTGCGCGGCCTCGGCTTCCGATTCGTGGGGCCGACCACCATGTACGCGCTCATGCGGGCCTCCGGCATGGTCGACGACCATCTCGCCGGATGCTTCAGGGCAACCGTGAGCGACACGTCGGCGGCGGCGGCGGCGAAGGCGCACAGCGCGGCGACCGCGCCCGAGCCCGCCTCCGCGGGGGCAACGAGGCCCGCCTGACCGGTCAGACGACCAGTTCGAGTTCGCGGGGCTTCGAGGCCGGCCCGTCGCTCACCTCGAGGGTGAGACCCTCCTGGGCGGCCCAGTCGATGAGATCGGACACCGACCGCAGGTCGGGCCGCGAGGCGAGGACCGCCCGGGTGAGGCGTCCCTTGGCCTGCTTGTTGAAGTGGTTGAGGGCGCGGCGCCGCCCGTCGGCTCCGATCGACACCACGCGCACGAAGACGCTGTCGTCGCGAACCGGAGCGCGACCGAGATCGGCATATCCTTCGGACCGCAGGTCGACGATCAGGCCGCGATACGCCGCGAGCTGCGTTGCGAGTGCGGTCTGCCAGTGCCGTCGCAGGCTGAGGCCCGGCAGGCGGGAGTCGTGCGAGAGGCGATAGGCCGGAACCGGGTCGAGCCAGCCCACGAAGCCGAAGAGCGCCGAGTGCACGATCACGGTCTCGGCGGCGAACGACCGTGACGCTGCGCTGAGCGTGCCCGCCTCGAGCGCATCGAAGAGCACACCCGTGTAGCGATCGATCGCCGGCGTGGTCGGCGACTCCCAGAGCCGTCGGTTGCGGTCGACCTCGGGTGCGAGCCGCGGACCGAGCTTCAGCGCCCGCATCATCGCGGCCGGTTCGGCCGCCAGGGTGACCAGGCGATCGACGAGTTCACTGCGCAAGGGCGTGAGCTCGTGACCGGTGAGTGCCGACAGGTCGAGCGGCGCGCCGTCTCCGCCGTCGCGCTTGGTTTCGGACGGCGGCAGCAGCAGCCGCATCTAGGCCGCGATGAAGGCGAGCGTCGCCTCGACGTTCACGCCGAGCGACTGCACGCTGTCGATCGTCACCCGCGGCAACGCGGACGACGGGCCCGTCCAGGGCGCGTACCCTTCGAGACTCTGCTCGACGGCACGCCACGTCGTCTCCTCGAGGTGGGGAAGACGGCGTTCACGCTTCTCGAGCCGCGAACGGTGCAGCGCTTCATCGGAACAGACGACCTCGATCACCCGCAGGCGCACTTCGGTGCGCTCGGCGAGATCTCGCCACTGCAGGCGCGCAGCCTCCGCCGCATTCACCGCATCGACGATGACCGTACGACCCGACGCGAGCTCCTTCTTCGCGATCTCCTCGGCCACGAGGTACGCCGCGAGCCCCGTCGGCTGGTCTGCGTCGATGCCGGCCTTGAGGATCGCCGACTCGATGGGGTCGACGGAGACGACGGTGGCACCCAATCGGGCGCCCACGACTTCTGCGATGGTCGATTTGCCTGCGCCGGGCAGCCCGGCCATGACAACGAGCTGGGTGACGCTCAGGTCCCCGAACTGACGGTCGATCGGCTGCTCCCCCTGCATCCGCGGCTCCTCAGGTGAGCTCAGCCTGCGAGGCGACGATCTGGACGACATTCGACTGCACTGAGAGGAAGCCGTCTTCGGCCGTGGCCGTGACCTTCTCTCCGCCAGGCAGGCTGACGCGCACCTCGCCGCCGGCGAGGATCGCGAGCATCGGCTCGTGACCAGGCAGGATCCCGATCTCGCCCTCGACGGTGCGCGCGACCACCATGTCCGCCTCGCCCGACCACACTTCCTGGTCGGCCGAGACGACGCTCACGTTGAGAGAGGCCATGCTCAGCCGTTCTCCTTCTGGATCTGCGCCCACTTCTCCTCGACATCGGAGATGGCTCCGACGTTGAAGAACGCCTGCTCAGCGACGTGGTCGAACTCGCCCTTGGCGATCGCGTCGAACGACTCGATCGTCTCCTTGAGCGGAACCGTCGAACCCTCCACACCGGTGAACTTCTTCGCCATGTAGGTGTTCTGCGAGAGGAACTGCTGGATGCGGCG
>DASSBT010000048.1:0-9212 GCA_035698465.1 Agromyces sp.
CATCGGCGTGACCGTGGGCAACCGTCGCCGCTACCTCGACGCGCTCATCGCCCGCGCCCACGACCTCGCGCGCGAGCGCGACCAGCAGGCTGAGCTCGCCGCGGCGATCGAGCGAGCCCGCATCGCCCGCGAGATGCACGACATCGTCTCGCACGGCCTCACCGTCATGATCACCCTGGCTGAGGGCTCTGCCGCCACCGCGGGCCGCGACCCCGAGCGCGCCGCCGACGCGATGCGTCACGTCGCCGATGCCGGGCGCGACGCCCTCGGTGAGATGCGACGCATGCTCGGCGTGCTCACCGGGCCTGCGGATGCCGTGGCCGACCGCGCTCCGCAGCCCGACGTCGCGGCGATCCCCGCCCTCGTCGACGGCTTCCGCGAAGCCGGACTGCCGGTGCGGCTCACCACCGTGGGGCCCGCGATCACCGAACCGACGCTGCAACTCGCGGTGTACCGGCTGATCCAGGAGGGGCTCACGAACGCCCTCCGTCACGCTGCCGGTGCGCACCGGGTCGACGTTCGCATCGAACACGTCGACGAGGTGGTGACCATAGTGGTCGAGGATGACGCGGTGCATCCGGCCTCGCAGATGACCGGCGCCGGTCGAGGTCTCGCCGGCCTGCGCGAGCGGGTGGGGTTGTACGGCGGAACGCTCGAGGCCGGGCCGGTGCCCGGCGGGGGTTGGCGGCTCCTCGCCACCCTGCACGGCACGCCCGAGCAGCCCGAGGGCGAGCACACTGAGAGCGAGCCCGCCGAGAGCACGCCCACCGAGCCCGAGCACACCGAGGGAGACGAATGAACGACCAACCGCGCGGCATCCGCGTCGCAATCGTCGACGACCAGGCACTCGTGCGCACCGGATTCCGAATGGTGCTCGAGGCCGAGGCCGACCTCGAGGTCGTCGGCGAGGCCGGCGACGGTGCCTCGGCGATCGACCTCGCCCGGTCCACCGCGATCGACGTGATCCTCATGGACGTGCGCATGCCGGGCATCGACGGCATCGCCGCCACCGCGGCCGTGACCGCCGCGGCGGATGCACCGCGGGTCATCGTGCTGACGACGTTCGACCTCGACGAGTACGCGTTCGCCGCCATCCGTGCGGGGGCGAGCGGATTCCTCCTGAAGGACGTGCGCCCGCAGGAGCTGACCGCGGCGATCCGCACCGTGCACTCCGGTGAGGCGACGCTCTCTCCCCGCGTCACTCGCCGCATGATCGAGCTCTTCGCCGGTGACCTGCCGGCCGCCTCGGGCGCGAACCCGCCCGAGTCGGCGCTGCTCGGCACGCTGACCCCGCGCGAGCGGGAGATCCTCCTCGCAATCGCAGAGGGCCTCAACAACGCCGAGCTCGCGGGACGCTTCTACCTGTCGGAGTCGACCGTGAAGACGCACGTCGGTCGAATCCTGCAGAAGCTCGGCGCACGGGACCGGGTGCACCTCGTCATCCTGGCGTACGAGCACGGGCTGCTCGTCACACCCCGGCCGACCTCATCGCCGGGAACGGCCGACGAGCGTCGATAGGCTTGCTGGGCACACCGACACGGAGGGCCCATCGATGCCAGCAGCGAACCTCACCCGACTCGAGGCCGAGGAGCGCGCCGCCATCGTCAGCGCACCCGAATACGAGGTGAGGCTCGACCTCACGGGCGACGGCGTGCGGTTTCGAAGCGAAACGACCGTGCGGTTCAGGGCGACGCCGGGTGCCTCGACCTTCATCGAGGCGTGCACCGAGGTCATCCGCGAACTGTCGCTCAACGGGCGGGCGCTCGATCCCGCCGTGGTCAGCGACGGTACCCGCATCCGGCTCGACGACCTCGCATCCGAGAACGAACTGCACGTCGTCGCCGATGCCCGCTACACCAACACCGGTGAGGGCCTGCATCGCTTCGTCGACCCCGTCGACCAGGCGGTCTACCTGTACACCGAGTTCGCGGTCGCCGAGGCGAATCGCGTCTTCGCCGTCTTCGATCAGCCCGACCTGAAGGCATCGATCACGTTCACCATCACGGCACCGGCGGAGTGGCGAGTGCTGAGCAACGCGCCGACGCCCGAGCCGGTCTCAAGCCCAGGAAACTCCGCGACCTGGTCGTTCGAGCCGGGCCCGGTCATCTCGAGCTACATCGTCGCCATCATCGCCGGCCCGTACGCCGCGTGGCACGGCACCGCCCGCAGCGTCGACGGCCGCGACATCCCGCTCGGGCTCTTCACCCGCGCCTCGCTCGCGCAGCACGCCGAGCCCGAGGTGATGTTCGGGCTGGTGGAGGCGGGCCTCGGCTTCTACGAGACGACGTTCGGTGTGCCGTACCCGTACGGCAAGTACGACCAGATCTTCGTCCCCGAGTACAACTGGGGCGCCATGGAGAACGTCGGCGCGGTCACGTTCAACGAGTCGTACCTGTTCCGCTCGCGCGTCTCCGACGCGCGCCGCGAGCAGCGAGCGATCGTCGTGCTGCACGAACTCTCGCACATGTGGTTCGGCAACTCGGTCACGATGAAATGGTGGAACGACCTCTGGCTGAACGAGTCGTTCGCCACCTGGGCGTCGACCCTCGCGACCGCCGCGGTCACCGAGTTCACCGGAGTGTGGGCGACGTTCGCGAGCGATGAGAAGACGCACGCCGCCGAGCAGGACCAGCTCCCGTCCACGCATCCCATCGTCGCCGAGATCGCCAGCCTCGCCGACGTCGAGGTGAACTTCGACGCCATCACCTACGACAAGGGCGCCTCGGTGCTGAAGCAGCTCGTCGCGTGGGTCGGCCTCGACGCGTTCCAGCGCGGCGTCGGTGCATACCTCACCGCGCATGCGGGCGGCAACGCGACCCTGCGCGACCTGCTCGACGAACTGGAACGCGCGAGCGGGCGCGATCTCACGCGCTGGTCGGAACTGTGGCTCGAGACAGCGGGCGTGAACACGCTCAGGGCGGTCATCGAGACGACTGACCCGACCGGAACCGGCGCGGGCACGATCACCTCGGCACACATCGAGCAGACGGCGGCCACGTCGCATCCGACACTGCGCCCTCACCGCCTGGCCATCGGCTGCTACTCCACCGACGCCCACGGCGCGCTGGCACGCACGCAGCGGATCGAGCTCGACATCGACGGGCCGACCACCGAGGTGCCCGAGCTCGTCGGGCAACCTCGCCCCGACCTGCTGCTCGTGAACGACGACGACCTGACCTACGCGAAGGTGCGGCTCGATGCCACCTCGTTCGCCACGGCGGTCGCACGCCCCGGCGAACTCGCGGACCCGGTCGCCCGGGCCGTGATCCTCGGCTCCGCGTGGGATGCCGTGCGCGACGCCGAGCTGCCGGCGAGCGCGTTCGTGCAGCTGGTGCTCGGCAGCGTGGGCCATGAGACCCAGTCGGCCTCTCGGGGCCTCGCGCTCAGCCGGCTCGAGCTCGCCGTCGCCCGCTACCTCGCCGACGAGCACCGTGAGCGCATCGCGATCGAGACGGGCGACGCGGTGTGGGCGATCGCCGAACTCGCACCAGCCGGGTCCGACGCCCAGCTGCAGTTCGTCAAGGCCTTCACCCGTGTCGCGGCGAGCCAGGCGCACGCGGACGTGCTCGGCAGCCTCCTCGACGGGTCGATCAAGCTCGACGGGCTCGAGATCGACCTCGACCTCCGCTGGGAGCTCGTGACCGCACGGGCGACCCTCGGCGCCGGTACCGACGACGAGATCACCGCCGCGCTCGCACTCGACGACACCGCGAAGGGGCGCCTGCTCGCCGAGACCGCGCGAGCGTCGCGCCCCGACCAGTCGGTGAAGGATGCCGCGTGGCACCGGGTCATGACGGACACGAGCCTCTCGAACGACCTTGCTCGCGCACTCGCCGACGGATGGCGGCGCACCACCGCCCCCGAGTTGCTCGCGTCGACGGCGGGCGAGTACTTCGCGAACCTGCAACAGGTCTGGGCGAACCGGAGCTTCACGATGGCGTCGCTCGTGGTATCCCGGCTCTTTCCGGCACCGCTGATCGACGAAGACGTCGCCGCCATGGCGCGCACCTGGCTCGCGGCGAACTCCGAACCTGCGCCCCTGCACCGCCTCGTGTCGGAACAGCTCGATGAGTTGGAGCGGGCGCTCGCGGCACGTGCCTGCGATGCCAGCGAGCTCACGGCCGCGGCTCAGTAGACTTTCACACCATGTCGGCAGCAGCAGAACCCCCTCCTCCGATCGAGGACACGCCACTCAGCGGCGACTTCTGGGCGGGCGTCGCGCAGTTCTGGGCCGACAACTGGGGTCTCATCGTCGGCAAGCTCTTCGCGATCGTCGTCATCATCGCGATCGCGTTCCTGATCCGCTGGATCCTGCACTTCGTCATCGACCGGGTCGTGACCCGCATCGTCACCGGCGTGAAGCGCAAGCAGGATGTGACCGACACCCAGGCGCTGCAGGCGTCGCCGCTCGCGGCCGTGCGCCTCGTGCAACGCACCCGAACGCTCGGCACCCTGCTGCGGAACGTGGTGAACGTGACGCTCTTCATCGTCGTCACGCTGATGATCATCGGCGTCGTCGATCCGGGCGTCCTCGGCTCGTTCGCGCTCCTGTCGGCCGCGATCGGCGCCGGCCTGGGCTTCGGCGCGCAGAACATCGTGAAAGACGTGCTGAACGGCCTCTTCATGGTCGTGGAAGACCAGTTGGGCGTCGGCGACGTCGTCGACCTCGGCCCGGCGACCGGTATCGTCGAGGAGGTGCAGATCCGCATCACGAAGGTGCGCGACGTGAACGGCATCCTCTGGTTCGTGCGCAACGGCGAGATCCTGCGCGTCGGCAACATGTCGCAGGGCTGGTCGCGCGTCATCCTCGACATCGCGGTGCCGTACGAAGCCGACGTCGACGCGGTCGAGGCCGAGCTGCTCCGCACCGCGGTCGAGCTCTCGCATACCGGCAAGTGGCGCTCACGCGTGCTCGAGAAACCCGAGGTGTGGGGTCTCGAGTCGATCTCGGCCGAGGCGATGGTCATCCGCGTGGTCATGAAGGTGCGCACCTCTGCGAAGGACGATATCGCCCGCGAACTCCGGATGCGGCTGAAGCGCTCGCTCGACGAGATGGGCGTGAAGGTGCCGAGCCTCGACAGCGTGGTGCTCACCGGGTTCGACGCCGCGACGAGGGTCAAGGGGGCGAGGCCCCCGAAGACGGCACCGAGCACAGTGGTGTCGGATGCCCCCGGCACGGCCGGCGGCGGCCGGGCGAAGCTGCCGAAGGCGCCACGCGCACCGAAGCGGCCGAAGCCGTCGCAGCCACCGAATCCGCCGAATTCGTCACAACCGGAGAGCGAAGCGTGACCGACCTCAACACCAACTTCTACGAATCCGTCGGCGGCTATCCGACGTTCGAGCGGCTCGTCGCGGAGTTCTACCGGGGCGTCGCCGAAGACCCCGTGCTGAAGCCCATGTATCCCGAGGAAGACCTTGGTCCAGCCGCCGAGCGGCTGACCCTCTTCCTGGTGCAGTATTGGGGCGGCCCGACCACCTACAGCGAACAACGGGGTCATCCGCGCCTGCGCCTGCGGCATCAACCGTTCAAGGTCAACCCCGAGGCGCGCGATCGCTGGCTCGCCCACATGCGCCGCGCGATCGATACGCTCGATCTGCCCCCGCTCGCCGAGGAGACGCTCTGGGACTACCTGCAGCGCGCCGCCGTCGCGATGGTCAACACGTTCGAAGACTGAACGGCACTCCCGTACGACCCGCACCACACCCGAGACGAAGGAGTCCCCGTGGCCGCCTCCCCCGCACCCGACGCCGAACCCGACGCGATCATCATCGGCGCGGGCCTCTCGGGCCTCGTCGCAGCCGCTGAGCTCGTCGACGCCGGAAAGCGGGTTGTCATCGTCGACCAGGAGCCCGAAGCGAACCTCGGTGCGCAGGCGTGGTGGTCGTTCGGCGGCCTGTTCCTCGTCGACTCCCCTGAGCAGCGACGCCTCGGCGTGCGCGACTCGCTCGAGCTCGCGAGACAGGACTGGGCCGGAACTGCGGGATTCGACCGCGACGAAGACGAGTGGGCGCGCCGCTGGGCCGACGCCTACCTCGAGTTCGCGGCCGGGGAGAAGCGCGCGTGGCTGCACGAGAAGGGGCTTCGGTTCTTCCCCATCGTCGGCTGGGCGGAGCGAGGCGGCTACAACGCGATCGGCCACGGCAACTCGGTGCCCCGCTTCCACATCACCTGGGGCACGGGTCCCGGTGTGCTCGCACCGTTCATCGCGCGCACGCAGGCGGGCGCCGCGGCGGGGCTCGTCGAGTTCCGCCACCGGCACCGCGTCGACGAGCTCATCGTCGAGGCAGGCGCCGTCACCGGCATCCGGGGCGCAGTGCTGGCACCGGATGCCGCGGGGCGCGGCGAGCCCACGAACCGTGACATCGTCGGCGACTTCGAGCTGCGAGCCCCTGCGGTGGTCGTGGCGTCCGGAGGCATCGGCGGCAACCACCAGCTCGTGCGACAGTACTGGCCGACGCGGATGGGTGCGGCGCCCGCCGACATGCTCTCCGGCGTACCCGCCCACGTCGACGGACGGATGCTGCCGATCGCCGAGCAGGCCGGCGCCCGCCTCGTCAACCGAGACCGCATGTGGCACTACACCGAGGGCATCACGAACTGGGACCCGGTCTGGCCCATGCACGGCATCCGCATCCTGCCCGGCCCCTCGTCGCTCTGGTTCGACGCGACGGGCCGTCGCCTGCCGGTGCCGCTCTATCCGGGGTTCGACACGCTCGGCACCCTCGAGCACATCGTGGCGACCGGCCACGCGCACTCCTGGTTCGTGCTCACGCAGAAGATCATCGAGAAGGAGTTCGCGCTCTCGGGCAGCGAGCAGAACCCCGATCTCACCGGCAAGGACCTGAAGCTGCTCGCCGATCGCCTCGGCTCAGGAGCCCCCGCTCCCGTTGAGGCCTTCAAGCGCAACGGCGTCGACTTCGTGGTCGCCGACAACCTGCCAGAGCTCTTCGACGGCATGCGGGCCCTCTCGCCCGACGTACCGATCGACACCGACAACATCGAGCGCGAGATCGTCGCCCGCGACCGCGAGCTCGACAACGAGTTCTCGAAGGACATGCAGCTCACCGCAGTGCGCGGCGCCCGGAAATACCGGGGCGACAAGCTCATCCGGGTGGCGACCCCGCATCGGATCCTCGACCCGAAGGCCGGGCCCCTCATCGCCGTGAAGCTGCACCTGCTCACCCGCAAGAGCCTGGGCGGCATCCAGACCGATCTCGATTCACGGGCACTCGCTGCCGACGGCGCGCCAGTGCCCGGCCTGTACGCGGTCGGCGAGGCCGCCGGGTTCGGTGGTGGCGGCGTGCACGGCTACCGGGCACTCGAGGGAACCTTCCTCGGCGGATGCCTCTTCACCGGCCGTGCGGCGGGGCGTTCCATCGCCGGCCACTGACCGCCTCGTGGAGCGACGAAGGAGCGTCTCGAAACCGAACGGTGTCCGAGCGAGGGTTTCGAGACGGCGCTGGCGCGCCTCCTCAACCCACGGACGACCCGTTCAAGACTTCAGGGTCCACGGCTTCTGCCGCACGAGCACGTGGCCCCGGCGAGAGGTGAGCCGCGTCCACGGTCCGGTCTCGAACAACCGAACCGGGTCGTCGCCCAGGAATCCGAGGCTGTAGGCGCCGAATGCGGCGCCGCCGGGCACGTACTCGAGGCCGTCGATGCCGCGGCCCCATACCTCGGACCGCACCCGCTGCACGAGCTGCTCCCCGGTGCCCTCGGGGATCGCCGCGGCGACCTCCTCGATGCCGGATCGGGCCGCCGACTCGAGCGTCGCGGCATCCGTCTCGCCGAGCGCCCGCCAGCCGCCTCGCGGCGGCGAGATCCCGGCCCAGGTGACGGTGTTGACCTCGGGCGGCCGCGTCATCGTGACCGGTCGCGACTCGTCGTCGCCGAGCTCGCCGCGCGAACGCACGATGCGGTCGACAAGGGAGCGCATGGGCACCACGACATCGAAGTCCTCGGTCTCGAACAACGCGAAGGTGCGCAGGCCCAGCACCGTCGGGCTCTCATCGAGGATGCCGCGTGGATAGAGGATGGCCGTGTACACCGCCAGGATGCCGGAGCCGGCGACGAGGCGCACCGAACCGTCTTCAACGCGCCCGGCGCGCTGCAGGTAGGTGTGGAGGTCGCCGAGCGAAAGGCTGTCCGCGAGCGTGAGTTGTTGAACCATCTGCTGTCTAAACTACCAAGGGAGCGCCGCCGCCCCGGCGGGTCGCGCTTCCGCCGGGTCAGAGCGGTCACCGCCCACCGACACGGAGGAACGATGACTGGATCCATCGACGGCCTGTTGAGCACGCTGCACCTCACCGACACCGGTGCCCGCACCACCGAAGACATCTTCACGGGGCCATCGCAACGGATGCCGCTGGGACGCGTGTTCGGCGGCCAGGTGCTCGCCCAGTCACTGATCGCCGCGATGCACACGGTGCCGTCCGACCGCACGATCCACTCCATGCACGGGTACTTCCTGCGCCCCGGCGATGTGGAGCATCCGATCACGTTCTCGGTCGACCGGTTGCACGACGGCCGGTCATTCTCCACGAGACGCACGCATGCCTTCCAGAACGGCGAGCCGATCCTCTCGCTCATCGCGTCGTTCCAACTGGGCGACGACGGCGTCGACCACCAGGTCGACATGCCCGTAGACCTCCCCGATCCCGAAACGCTGCCGAGCACCGCCGACGTGCTGGGCGGGCTCGACCACGACGTGGCCCGCTATTGGTCGAACGAACGCGCCTTCGACATGCGGCATGTGCCGTCGCCCGTCTACCTCAGCGTCGAGGGCGAACGGGTGCCGAGGCAGGCCGTCTGGATGAAGGCGTTCGGCCGGCTCCCCGACGATCCGAAGCAGCACCGCGCGGCGCTCGCCTACGCGAGCGACTACTCGATCCTCGAGCCGGTGCTCCGAGCGCACGGCATCGCCTGGGCGACCCCTGGACTGAAGATCGCGAGCCTCGATCACGCAATGTGGTGGCATCGCGACGCGCGGGTCGACGAGTGGCTGCTCTACGTGCAGGAGTCCCCCTCGGCGGGCGGCGGTCGCGGGCTCGCACTGGGCCGCATCTACACGCGCGACGGCCGGCTCGTGGCGAGCGTCGCCCAAGAGGGCATGATCCGGGTCCCCGACCCCGATGCATTCGACTGAATGAATCCTGTGGGTTCGCACCTTCGCCCCGATCGCGGCCGAGAATGGTCACACCGGGCGCGCAGC
>DASSBT010000049.1:0-4383 GCA_035698465.1 Agromyces sp.
AGAGAAGAAGCTCTGGACGGCCGTGGGCGACGGCGAGAAGATCACCGGCTACACCGGGTACACCGCGCACGACGAGGCGCAGTTCGTCGCCGACGAGATCGAGGCGCTGCACCGCGCGGGCATTGCGTACCGCGATATCGCGGTGTTCTATCGCACCAACGCGCAGACCCGTGCGCTTGAAGAGATCTTCGTGCGCTCGGCGCTGCCGTACCGCGTCGTGGGTGGCACGAAGTTCTACGAGCGCGCCGAGATCAAAGACGCGATGGCGTACCTCATCGCGGTCGCGAACCCGCTCGATGAGCTCGCGCTCCGGCGCATCCTGAACACGCCCAAGCGGGGCATCGGGCCCGCCACCGAGACGGCGCTCGCGAGCTTCGCCGAGCAGAACGGCCTCTCGTTCCGGCAGGCGATGCGGGCCGCCGACGGCCTCGGGCTCGGGCCGAAGGTGACCGGCGCGATCACCACGCTTGCGAACGTGCTCGACGAGGCCGCGGCGATGCTCGTGCCGTCGGCCGCCGGGATTGCCGCTGGCACGAACGAAGGGGCATCGAAGGTCTCCGACGCGCTCGTCTTCCTCATGGAGCGGTCGGGACTGCTCGACGCCCTTCGCAACAGTCGTGACCCGCAAGACGAGACGCGCGCCGAGAACGTCGAAGAGCTCGTGGCGCAGACGCGTGACTTCGATCGCGAGAACCCTGGCGCCACCCTCGTCGACTTCCTGACCCAGGTGTCGCTCGTGGCCGCCGCAGACGAGCTCGACGACGCATCCGGCACCGTCTCGCTGATGACCCTGCACACGGCGAAGGGGCTCGAGTATCACGCGGTGTTCCTCACGGGCATCGAAGAGGGGTTGCTGCCGCACCAGATGTCGGCGACCGAGCCGGGCGGCCCCGCCGAAGAGCGGCGCCTCTTCTACGTCGGCATCACCCGTGCCCGAACGCGCCTCTACCTCTCACTCGCGATGAGTCGCGCGCAGTTCGGCGAGGTCGCCGTGGCGATGCCGAGCCGCTACCTGCAAGAGATCCCGGAAGACCTCATCGACTGGAAGCAGTCGCCCGGCATGGCGACCTCGCGCGGTGGCAGCCAGCCGCGAGCCCTCAACGCCCGCCGCGGCCCCGGGCAGGGTGGCGCGTGGGGCACGCGCGACCGCGATCTCGAACGCTTCAGCGTCACGAAGTCGGTACAGGGCCGACCGAATCCGGCGAAGACCGAGTGGGCGAACCGGGTCACCGGCACCGTGCGCGACAACGGCGACCTCACCCTGCAGGCGGGCGACCGCATCCGACACGTCGACTTCGGCGAGGGCAAGGTCACCCAGGTCACGGGCGAGGGCACCAAGCGGGTCGCGCACGTGAACTTCGACGCATCCGGGGCGAAGAAGCTCCTCATCAAGATCGCGCCGATCGAGAAGCTGTAGCCTCCGACGCTCAGGCCGCAAGGCGCGCGATGAGCGCCATCGCGTCGAACGGTGCGCGCACCTTCGCGTCGTTGTCGAAGTACACGAACGCATCGCGTCCGGCGTCGAGGTGCGAGCGCACCCAGGCCTCCCAACGTTCGAGCGACGGTTCGTCGTACCCCGACGCGTACAGCTCCTCTTCGCCGTGCAGACGTGCGTACGCGAAGTCGGCGGTCACCCAGTCGACGCGCGGGTACTTGTCGGCGGTATCGGCGGTGACGGATGCCACGTGGTGCCGCTCGAGCAGCGACCGCCAGGCATCCGTCTCGAAGCTCGGATGCCGCACCTCCACCGCGTGACGGATGACGCGGTCGGCCGGCACCGCGAGCGCGTAGGCGGCGCGACCCGCCATGCGCCCGTCCCGGTGCCGTGCGAGCGTTGCCGCCTCGCCGTGCGTGCGCGGCAACCGTGCGAGGAACGCGTCGAGCAGTGCCTCGTCGAACGCGAGGGTCGGCGGCAGTTGCCAGAGCACCGGGCCGAGCTTGGCCCCGAGGGTGAGCACGCCCGACGCGAAGAAGTTCGCGAGCGGCGCATCCACGTCGCCGAGACGCTTGACGTGGGTGACGAAGCGCGGTCCCTTCACCGCGAACACGAAGTCGTCGGGAACACTGTCGCGCCACCTCACCCAGCTGGCCGGCCGCTGCAGCGCATAGAACGAGCCGTTGACCTCGATGGAGGTGACATGCCGCGACGCGTACTCGAGCTCATCGGCCTGGCGCACCCCCTTCGGGTAGAAGACGCCCCGCCATGGCGGGTACAGCCAACCCGAGATCCCCACCCGCGCTTGCGCTGCGCCGGCCATCGCTACACGGCGACGCCGAGCAGGGCGCCGATCGTCCACGTCACCGCGAGCGCGAGCGCACCGCCGATCGTGACCCGCAGAATGGCTCGGAGCTTCGGGCTGCCGCCGATCCACGCGCTCAACCAGCCCGTGATCGCCAGCGCCACGATGACGGCGACGAACGTCGTCTGCACCCGCCACTCGGGCGGCGGCAGCAGGATGGCGAGCATCGGCAGCACCGCACCCACGAGGAAGGAGAGCGCGGATGCCCCGGCCGCGTGCCACGGGTTCACCACGTCGTCCTGCGAGATGCGAAGTTCGACCTCGAGGTGCGCCGCGAGCGCATCGTGTTCGGTGAGCTCGCGGGCGACGGTCTCGGCGGTGCCGGCCGAGAGCCCCTTCGCCCGGTAGAGGCCCGCGAGTTCGGCGAGTTCTTGTCGCGGCATCGTCTCGAGTTCCCACCGCTCCTTCGCGATGAGCGCCCGCTCGGTGTCGCGCTGGCTCGAGACCGAGACGTATTCGCCGAGGCCCATCGAGATGGCTCCGGCGATGACGGCTGCCACGCCCGCGACCAGGATGGCTGCGGCATCCGTCGTCGCAGCCGCAACGCCGACGACGAGCGCCGCGACCGACACGATGCCGTCGTTCGCGCCGAGCACCCCGGCGCGGAGCCAGTTGAGCTTGGCGTGGACGGCAACTTCGTGCGGGTCGGCGTGGTGGGTGGGTTCGGTGCGGTCGGTCACGCCGCCAGTCTCCCACTGACCCAGGCCAAGTCGGTCGTACGACCCTTCTGTCGTGCGACGACGGTTCCGAAACCCCGTAGGACCGGAGAAGGGTCGTACGGCACCGTGCGGCCGCGGATTCGGAGGGTCTGTCGTGGGGGAGTACGATGGTCGTCGGCTCCGCGTCTCTCGATCTCGAGACATTTCGGCCGAGCCGCCCCCATCAGCCCCTGTGCGCGATCGCGCGTGCGGATCGATTGGAAGTAGAGCGTGGATCTTTACGAGTACCAGGCCAGAGACCTGTTCGAGAAGTACGGGGTGCCGGTGCTCCCCGGCATCGTCGCCGACACTCCTGAGGAGGTGCGTGCGGCAGCCGAGAAGCTCGGTGGCGTCGTCGTGGTGAAGGCGCAGGTGAAGACCGGAGGCCGCGGCAAGGCCGGTGGCGTCAAGGTCGCGAAGACGCCCGACGAGGCAGAAGAGGCGGCGAAGGCGATCCTCGGGCTCGACATCAAGGGCCACGTCGTGAAGCGCGTCATGGTCGCGGGCGGCGCACGCATTGCGCAGGAGTTCTACTTCTCGGTGCTGCTCGACCGCGCCAACCGCTCGTACCTCTCGCTCACCAGCGTCGAGGGCGGCATGGAGATCGAGGTGCTCGCCGTCGAGAAGCCCGAGGCGCTCGCCCGCGTCGAGGTCGACCCGATCGTCGGCATCACGCTCGAGAAGGCTCGCGAGATCGCGGTCGCCGCGAACTTCCCGGCCGACCTGGTCGACAAGGTCGCCGACGTGTTCGTGAAGCTCTACGAGGTGTACGACAAGGAAGACGCGACCCTCGTCGAGGTCAACCCGCTCATCCTCTCGGAGGACGGCGAGGTCATCGCCCTCGACGGCAAGGTCACGCTCGACGAGAACGCCGAGTTCCGTCACGCGAACCACGCGCTGCTCGAAGACAAGGCCGCAGCCGACCCGCTCGAGGCGAAGGCCAAGGCCCAAGACCTCAACTACGTCAAGCTCGACGGCCAGGTCGGCATCATCGGCAACGGTGCGGGCCTTGTCATGTCGACGCTCGACGTGGTGGCCTACGCCGGTGAGAACCACGGCGGCGTGAAGCCCGCCAACTTCCTCGACATCGGTGGCGGCGCGTCGGCGGAGGTCATGGCCGCCGGCCTCGACGTCATCCTCGGCGACCCGCAGGTCAAGAGCGTGTTCGTGAACGTCTTCGGCGGCATCACCGCGTGCGACCAGGTCGCGAAGGGCATCGTGGGCGCGCTCGCCGAGCTCGGCTCCGCCGCGAACAAGCCGCTCGTCGTGCGACTCGACGGCAACAACGTCGAAGAGGGTCGTCGCATCCTCGCCGAGGCGAACCACCCGCTGGTGACGCTCGCCGAGAACATGGACCAGGGCGCCGACAAGGCCGCCGAGCTGGC
>DASSBT010000050.1:0-11459 GCA_035698465.1 Agromyces sp.
GCGCACGACGACGGCCCGGTCCATCGGCGCTGTCGTCACGGGCAGCGCGAGCGGTGCCTTCGACCAGTACCGGCTCTTCGGCTCCATGAAGACGACGGGGTCGTCGCTGTCGATCGCCTCGCGCAGCATCGAGTAGGCGTCGGCCGGGTTCGAGGGCATCACGACGGTGAGCCCGGGCGTGGCCGTCCAGTAGGCCTCGGAGGAGTCGGAGTGGTGCTCGACGCCGCCGATCGCACCGGCGCAGGGAATGCGCACGACCATCGGCAGCGACATCCGGCCCTTGGTGCGGTTGCGCATCTTCGCGACATGCGAGACCATCTGCTCGAACGCGGGGTAGCTGAACGCGTCGAACTGCATCTCGACGACCGGTCGCATGCCGTACATCGCCATGCCGACGGCGGTACCGATGATGCCTGATTCGGCAAGCGGCGAATCCCAGATGCGGTCCTCGCCGAATCGCTCCTGGAGTCCGTCGGTGATCCGGAACACGCCACCGAGCGGGCCCACGTCCTCGCCGTACACGACGACGCGGTCGTCGGCTTCCATGGCGTCACGCAGTGCCGTGTTCAGTGCGGCCGCCATCGTGAGCTGGGTGGGGGCGGATGCCGCGGGCGCGGCCTGTTCGGTCGTCGGCGCGGTCATCGGGCGGCTCCTGCGGTGTGCTGGGCGCCGTTGGCCTGCGCGGCCTCGGCGAGCTCGGCTTCGAGCCGTGCGCGCTGCTCGAGGAGCGCGGGTCGCTGACGGCTGTAGACGTGGTCGAACAGTTCGAGCGGGTCGAGATCGGCCTCGATCGTCATGACGTCGCGCGTGTGGGCGGCGACCGCCTCTGCGGCATCCGTGATCTCGGCGCGGACCTGCTCGGAGAGCGCGCCTTCGGAGACCAGGTACTTCTCGAGGCGCTCGATCGGGTCGCGGCGCTTCCAGTGCTCGACGTCGCGCGCGGTGCGATACCGCGTCGGGTCATCGGAGTTCGTGTGCGCCTCGATGCGGTAGGTGAGGCCCTCGATGAGGGTCGGGCCGCCCCCGGTGCGAGCTCGCTCGACCGCGGCACGCGTGACCGCGTACATCGCCGCGACGTCGTTGCCATCGACGTGGAACCCGGGCATGCCGTACCCCACGGCCTTGTCGGCGAGGGTGGCCGCGCGGGTCTGCCGCGACAGCGGCACGCTGATGGCGAACTGGTTGTTCTGCACGAGGAAGATCGTGGGGGTCTGCCAGACCGCGGCGAAGTTGAACGCCTCGTGCGCGTCGCCCTCGCTCGTCGCACCGTCGCCGAGGTAGGTCATCGTCACGATCGGGTCGTGACGGAGGCGCGCCGCGTGGGCGAGGCCCACGGCGTGAAGTGCCTGTGTCGCCAGCGGCGTCGCCTGCGACGCGCAGCGGTGCGCATGCTGGTCGTAGCCGTTGTGCCAGTCGCCGCGGAACGACTGCAGGATGTCGCCGGGCTCGATGCCGCGGGTGAGCAGCGCGATGCTGTCGCGATAGGTCGGGAAGAACCAGTCGCGCGCCTCGATCGCCGCGATGCCGCCGATCTCGCATGCCTCCTGGCCGTACGCGGAGGGGTAGGTGGCCAGTCGCCCCTGCCTCGTCAGTGCGGTCACCTGCACGTCGAAGCGACGGGCGATGACCATCTTGCGGTAGAGGTCGAGGAGCACGTCGCCGCCGGGCAACTCGAACCCTCCGGTCGCTGCGCCGTGCACGGCGTGGCCGGCGTTGTCGAGGAGGCGGATCGGCTTCTCCGAGGGGAGGGCGCGTGTGCTCTGGTGCTCCACGTTGAGGCTCATGTACCCCATGTTGCGCCACTCTCGAGGTGCCGGCGGGACGTCTCGGCGAAGCGTGAACGAACGGCTCCACCGCCCCGAAAGCGTTGCCATCCGTCCGCGTGGGGGTGCCTCAGCTGCGCCAGATGTCCAGGGTCTGTGCGGGCGGATGTCCCTCGATCTCAGCGAGGATGAGATGCGATCTCGTCGACACGACGCCGGGCATGTCATGGATGTCGCGGAGGATCGCCTGGCTCAGTTGCTCATGGTCGGGGGCGCTCACCGTGAGGATGATGTCGATGTCTCCCGAGACGGCCTGCACCTTCTCGACGAAGGGGAGGGTGGCGAGCTTCGCCGCGATCTCCTCCCACGAGATCTCCGCGATGCGCACCACCACGAGTGCCGAGATGTTGAGGCCGATCGCCCTGCGGTCGATCTGTGCGCCGAAACCGGTGATGACGCCGCGTTTCTGCAGATGCTGCACTCGATTGTGCGCTGCGGTGCGGGAGATGTGAACCCGTTCGGCGAGCGTGCGCACCGAGAGTCGACCGTCGCGGCTCAACTCGGCGACGATGCGTCGATCGATGCTGTCGAGCGCCTCGTTCCGGTTCGGTGTCTGCGGGGTCATCATCGTCCTCGTGGTTCACTGCTCAGCGTAGCGGCTGCGCCGCCGTGCGCGACGTAGTGAGGCTCGCATCGGAGCGTGCCGGATCGCCCGCGGCAGCAGTGGCCACACGAGCGCGATCGCATCGAGCCACCCGTTCGCCACGCGCTGCACCCGTGGGGTCCAGCGGAAGCCGTATGCCGCACGAATCGGCGGCGGCAACAGGGCCGCGGTGATGAGGCGTACCGGCGGTAGGAGGGCCGTCGCTCCGAAGGGCAATGCGGATGCCCCCGAGAGCAACGACCGGGCGACCGACCGCGCCTCTGCGCCGACCTCGAGTGCGGCGAGTCGCTGCGCCCACCACGCGTCGAACTCCGCGCGCGACTGCGGCCAACCGGCGCGTGCGGCCTGCAGCCGAAGGCCGAGCGGCGCGTACCCTCGCACGATCGCATCTGCGGCTGCCTGGTCCAGTGGTCCCCAGAGACGCTCGTGCAGCTCGAGCGCCACCGCGAGCAGGGTCGAGGCCACCCATCGCTGCGCATCGGGGTCGAAGGCGCTGTACGCGGGACGATCGTCGGTCGCGGCCGCCCGCACGGGTACGTGGCGCGCATTGACCGCGCGCACCGCGGCGGCCACGACGTCATCGTCACCGAAGCCGATCGCATACACGTAGTCGAGTGTTCCGAGCAGGCGATCGAGCGGACGCTCCCGAAACCCGCTGTGCCGTGCGACCCCGTGCGCCACCCGCGGGTCGGCCAGCTGGAGCAGGATCGCGGCGCCGCCGCCGAGCAGCAGCACGCCCTCCGCGCCGTGGCGGCGGAACACCTCGCGTTCGTCGAGACCTCGCATCAGTACCAGTTGACCGCCTCGGAGTGCGCCCATGCGGAGCACGGCGACCCATAGCGACCGGAGATGTACGAGAGCCCCCAGTTGATCTGGGTCACGGCGTTCGTACGCCAGTCGGCGCCGGCGGCGGCCATCTTGCTGCCCGGCAGCGACTGTGGAATGCCGTAGGCGCCACTGGAAGCGTTGTAGGCGTCAGCACGCCATCCCGATTCGCGGGTCCACAGCAGGTCGAGACACCGGAATTGCTCGGAGCCCCAGCCATAGCTCGGCAGCGCGCCGGCGGCGTAGGCCTTCGCGGCGGCACGATCCACGACCACGCCCGGCGGCGGCGGCCCGCTGTCGGTGGCGCCCCCGCCATCTTCCGTGTCGCCGGCGGCCGCCGCTGCTGCGGCGGCGGCATCGCGGGCCGCCTGGTCGCGCGCGACCTGCTCGCCGATCCGGTACTGCCGCTCGAGCTCCACCGAGCGGTCGCGCAGGCTCGCGAGTTGGGCGTACAGCGTGTCGAGCGTCGCCTGCTGCGCCGCGACACGGTCCTCGGCCGCGCGATGGGCCTCGAGTGCGGCATCCGCTGCGATCGCCGCTTCGTTCGCGAGTCGAACGCGCTCGGCCTCGGCAACATCCGCCTGACGGCTGAGCGCCTCGGCGTCGGCCCTCGCCGCCTTCGCGCGCACCGCGACGCCGCCGTAGACGTTGGTGAGTTGCGCGGCGCGCGAGAGGCCGATGAGCAGGTTCGATCCCGCATCGGGATCGAAGAGGAGGCGCAGCGGCACCTCCGCTCCGCCTGATCGCGCGAGCACGGCGCCCACGCGGCCGAGCTGCGCCGACGACGCGTCGGCCTCGGTGATGGCCCGGTCGGCCCCGGCCCGCAGCGTTCCCGCTCGCGCCTCCGCGGAGATGCGGGCGGCCTCGGCGGCGTCAGACACGGCAGCCGCCTCGATCGCGGCATCACCGAGACGCCCGGCCTCTGCTTCGAGCTCATCGACGAACGCGGTGATGCGCGCCGCCTCGGACTGCCGGGTCGCGACATCCGCCTTGGCTGCCTCCACCTCGTCCCAGCTGGGATACTCGGCCGCCGAAACGGCACCGGTGGGCAACACGAGGGCCGCGGTGAGCACGACGGTCGCGCCGACGGTACCTTGCCACCTGCCTCGCACGAGACCCCCTTCGAGCCCGGCGATTCTACCGACGGTCGTACTCGCCGGCCTGCCGGACACGCAGCGTACACTCGGGCAGATGCGTGTGAAGCGAACGGCTGCACTGCCGTTGCTGGTCGCGGCGGTCGCACTCGCCATGACCGCCTGCGTCGCCGCACCCCGCGCTTCGACGCCGTCGACGGCTCCTCCGGCCGTGTCGACTCCGACTCCCACGCTCGACCCCGAGGAGTCGGTGGCCGCGTGGGTCGATGACCGGATGTCGCAGCTCACGCTCGAGCAGAAGGCGGCCTCGCTGCTCATGCTGCACGCACCGGGGACCGACCCTGCTCCACTCAGGGCCTACGTCGACGCGGGCGTGTCGGGGCTCATCCTGATGGGCGACAACATTCCGGGCAGTCCTGCCGAGCTGGCGGCCATCACTGCTGCGGTGCAGGTCGACCCCGACCTTCCCGTACTCATCGGCATCGATGAAGAGGGCGGCGAGGTCCAGCGCCTTCCCTGGGACGGCGCGGCGAGCGCTGAGACGCTTCGGGCCTCGCCTGCCGCCGCCGCAACGGACGCCTTCGCGCTTCGGGCCGCGACGCTTGCCGCGGTCGGAGTGTCGGTCAACTTCGGCATCGTCGCCGACGTCACGGCCGACCCCGACTCGTTCATCTCGGGCCGCGTGCTCGGCACCGACCCCGCCGGCGCGGGCGAACGCGTGGCCGCCGCCGTGGCGGGGGAACACGGCGTGATCATGAGTACGCTGAAGCACTTTCCCGGGCATGGCGCGGCTCCGGGTGATTCGCACACCAGCGTGCCTGCGGCACCCCTCTCGATTGACGAGTGGCGCGCCGGCCCGGCCCTGCCGTTCGCTGCCGGCATCCAGGCAGGAGCCGAGTTGGTCATGACGGGCCACCTCGCCTATCCGGCGGTGGACGCGGCGCCGGCCTCGTTGTCGGCCGAGTGGCACCGCATCCTGCGTGACGAACTCGGGTTCGAGGGCGTGGTCGTGACCGACGACATGCTGATGCTCCAGCACAACGAACTGCCCGAGTACGCCGATCCGGGCGAGAACGCCGTGCGTGCGGTCGCCGCCGGCGGTGACCTGCTGCTCTACGTGCTGCCGGCCGATCCGTCGGAGTTCGGCATCTCGGTCGACGGGCTGGTCGCCTCGCTCGTTGCCGCCGTCGAATCCGGTCGCATCACCGAGGATCGCCTCGATGAGGCCGTTGCGCGTGTGCTGACCCTGCGCCGCTCGCTCGCCTGAGCGCTCCACGGTTCGGAACTGGTCGGGGGATTCGGGAATAGATCGCGGCTATCCATGCGTTTGCATAAGTGTGGCCGAACGGCTGCATCGACACATCCCTACGACGGAGAGACCACCGATATGACATCCACCGCCACGATGACCGAGATCCCCGGCTACCGCGTCGGAACCTGGACCGTCGACACCGCACACAGCGAGGTCGGCTTCAGCATCCGCCACATCATGATCAGCAAGGTGAAGGGCAAGTTCGAACGATTCGACGCGACCTTCGTGACCGCCGAGAACCCCCTCGAGTCCAGCGTGACGGCGTCGGCAGAAGTTGCCTCGATCACCACGAACGAGCCCAACCGCGACGCGCACCTTCGCACCGGAGACTTCTTCGACGCCGAGACGTACCCGACCATCGACTTCGTCTCGACGGGCGTTCGCATGGAGGAAGGCGACTACAAGGTCGACGGTGACCTGACCATCCGTGGCGTCACCAAGCCCGTGACGTTCGACTTCGAGTTCGGGGGCTTCGGCGGCGACCCCTACGGCAACTACAAGGGCGGCGCGACCGCGAAGACCGTCATCAACCGTGAGGACTTCGGGCTCATGTACAACGCGGCACTCGAGACCGGCGGCATGCTGCTCGGCGACAAGGTGACCATCACGCTCGAACTGCAGGCTTCCCTCCAGCAGTAGAAGAGCGCGTCGAACGGGCGGTATCGCGATGCGGTGCCGCCCTTCGTCGTTCTCAGGCCACCTCGATGTCGTCGAGATTCTCGCCCCAGAACCGAGCCCACGCCGAGAACGAGGCGCGGAACGTCGACGGGGAGACGGTGGCCGGCCCGCCGAATCCGGTCAGCTGCACCGATGTGGCGCTGCGCCTCGGACCGCGCCGCCACGTGCCGACCACTCGCCCAGCCGACACGAGGATCGGCTGGAAGACGCCGTTGCGGCCAGGAATCACCCGCTCCGCATGAATCGGATCGCACACCGCGTCGCGATCGCCGTAGCCGAGGAAGTACTCGTCGAACGCTGCGAGCGCGAGGCCACCACGTGGCCGCGGCGCGGTGGAGGCATGATCGGCCGGCCACCCGGCATCCGCCGCGACGAAGCGCGTGTCGTCGAACGCGGCCACCGCGTCGCCCGCTGCGGCACGAGCGGCACGGGCGTCGCCGAGCGTGAGCCCGCTCCACCACGCGAAGTCGCGCACCGTGACAGGGCCGTGACCCGTGACGTACGCGACGAAGAGCGCCGCGAGCGTCTCGTCGCGGTCGAACCGGCCGGGCGTGGTCGGAAGCCACTCGTCGAGCAGCACGAGCCGCTGCCCCCGACCCTCGATCGGCCCCCAGCAGAGCACGCATTCGACCCCGAGCCGCCAGATCAGGTGATAGCCACGCTGCCCGGTGGTCGCGATGCCCGACTCCTGCCACAGCGTCTGCAGTTCGTCGCGCGACAGCGAACGCGAACCCGAGAGTTCGGCCTCGGCGATGGCGCGCGCACGGCGGTAGGTCGCGTCGTCGAGCTCGAGTTGCCGCCGTCGCAAGGCGGAACGCTCCACCTCACGCGGCCCGGTGATGGCGAGGACGGCGCGGAGGTGCTCGCTCGGAAGCAGGTGCAACGTGCCCCGGAGCGGCCACGACCGCACGATCTCGCGGGACTCGAGCGCGGAGTCGACCTGGGCGGCGACGGAACCCGGAACGCGCGACCCGACCACCCACTTCGCCGCGCTGAAGTCTTGCGCCTGCACCGCGCCCAGTCGCCGCACCGCATCGGCGATGCCGGGCAGCCCGCCACGGAAGCCATGAGCCTCGAGTCGGGCTGCGCGAACACGGGTATCACCGGAATGCGTCGACATGCGTCGAGTCTGCCGCACGCCGACGACACTGCAGTCGGTACGCATGCCACGCCCAGACGGGCGGGATAGACTCGAAGGCTGTGCCGTTCGGCACGTTCCCACACCCCACCATCCGCCTCGGAGGATCCCTGTGCTCGCCGTCCATGATCTCGAGATCCGCATCGGCGCGCGCGTGCTCATGGAGCACGTGGACTTCCGCGTCTCCGCGGGCGACAAGGTCGGGCTGGTCGGTCGCAACGGCGCGGGCAAGACGACCCTCACCAAGACGCTCGCGGGCGAGACCCTGCCCACCGGCGGCCGCATCGATCGCAATGGCGAGATCGGCTACCTCCCCCAGGACCCGCGCACCGGCGACCCCGAGATGCTCGCGCGCACGCGCATCCTCGACGCGCGTGGGCTCGGTTCCCTCGTGCTCGGCATGCACGAGGCATCCATGCGGATGGGCAGCGATGACGCCGCAGTTGCCGATCGCGCGATGAAGAAGTACGGCAGCCTCACCGACCGGTTCACGGCGCTCGGCGGATATGCCGCTGAAGCCGAGGCGGCGTCGATCGCGTCGAACCTGAACCTGCCCGACCGCATCCTCGACCAGCCGCTGAAGACACTCTCAGGCGGTCAGCGCCGGCGCATCGAACTCGCCCGCATCCTGTTCTCCGACGCCGAGACGATGATCCTCGACGAGCCCACCAACCACCTCGACGCCGACTCGGTCGTGTGGTTGCGCGAGTTCCTGAAGAACTACAAGGGCGGCGTGATCGTGATCAGCCACGACGTCGAACTGGTCGGCGAGGTCGTGAATCGCGTCTTCTACCTCGACGCGAATCGCTCGATCATCGACATCTACAACATGGGCTGGAAGCACTACCAGCGCCAGCGCGCCGCCGACGAGGAGCGACGCAAGAAAGAGCGTGCGAACGCCGAGAAGAAGGCCGGCGTCCTGCAGTTGCAGGCCGCGAAGTTCGGCGCGAAGGCCTCGAAGGCCGCCGCCGCACACCAGATGGTGGCCCGCGCCGAGAAGCTGCTCGCGGGCCTCGACGAGGTGCGCGCCGTCGACCGGGTGGCGAAGCTGCGCTTCCCGACCCCCGCGCCCTGCGGCCGAACGCCGCTCATCGCGAGCGACCTTTCGAAGAGCTACGGCTCCCTCGAGATCTTCACCGCCGTCGACCTCGCGATCGATCGCGGCTCGAAGGTCGTCATCATCGGCCTGAACGGTGCAGGCAAGACGACGCTGCTGCGCATCCTGGCCGGAGTCGACGAGCCCGATACGGGCGTCATCGAGCCCGGGCACGGCCTCCGGGTCGGGTACTACGCGCAGGAGCACGAAACACTCGACGTCACGCGCAGCGTGCTCCAGAACATGGTGAGTGCCTCACCGAACCTCACCGAGACGGAGGCACGAAAGGTGCTCGGCTCGTTCCTGTTCACGGGCGACGATGTGCACAAGCCGGCGGGCGTGCTCTCGGGCGGCGAGAAGACCCGTCTCGCCCTCGCCATGATCGTGGTGTCGGGTGCGAACGTGCTGCTCCTCGACGAGCCGACGAACAACCTGGACCCTGCGAGCCGCGCCGAGATCCTCGACGCGCTGGCCCACTACGAGGGATCGGTCGTCCTCGTCTCGCACGACCCCGGCGCCGTCGAGGCGCTCAACCCCGAGCGGGTGCTCATCATGCCCGACGGCACCGAAGACCATTGGAGCCGCGAGTACCAGGAGCTCATCGAGCTGGCGTGATCGGCCACTACCGCCGGTCGAGCACTTCGTCTTCGACATCGGCGTCGCGGCGCTCACGCGGCGGCTTGCGTGGCTCGCGTGCCGCCTTCGCCGACACCCCACCTCCGGATGCCTCAGCCAGCACCTTCCGCTCCTGATTCGCCGCCCAGCCGAGGGCGATGAAGGCCATGATCGCGAAGACGAACCACTGCAACGCGTACGAGAGATGCGGGCCCTCGTCGCGCACGGGGCGAGGCGCAGCAAGCGGCGGCTCTGCGGCATCCGATGCCGACTGCACCAGCACGCCGTAGGCTCCGGTGTACGCGGGCTCGCCGACCCGTTCTGCGAGTTCGGCAAGGTCGATCGTCGCGAACTCGATGCCCACCGAGGTGCGGCCGGCGATGCGCTCCTCACCCGCCTTCAGGCGGGCCGCGATCTCGACGTGGCCCATCGGGGGTGCCGCGATTTCGCTCGGACGGCCGTCGGAGGCCTGCGCGATCCAGCCTCGATCGACCATGAACACGGTGCCGTCGTCGAGGCGGAACGGCGTGATCACCTCGAACCCCGAACTCCCGCCGAACGGACGGTTGCGCACGACGACCTCCTCGTCGGCGAGGTACGTGCCGGAGAGTTCGACGACCTGCCAGCGTTGGTCGATGTCGAAGCCCGATGCCTCGGGCAGGGCCTCGGCGACCGGCACCGGCCGCGCGTCGTAGTTCGCGTCGATGCGAGCGACCTCGGCGAGTGCCTCTGCACGCCGGTTGAGCTGCCAGCTGCCGAGTGCGCAGCAGGCGATGGCGAACACGACGACGAGCGCGAGGTAGCCCGCCCAGCGCCGCGAGCGGAGGAAGGACCATTCGTTCACGAGTCGGCCTCCGCCACGTCGAAACGGTCGACGCGAACCGGGAACGACCGCGCCTCGAGGAACCCGCGCAGGTACTCGACGTGTTCATCGCACGCGAGCCAGGTCTTCCACCGGTCACCCGTGTGGATGCGAGGGTTCTGCCAGTCGATGCGCCACGCCGCCGTGTCACGGCACGCGGCACGCGAACAGACGTCGGGTGCGGCATCCGCCCCGATGCCGCCGATCACGCAGCACCGCGTTCGTCGTGCCCCGACTCGTCGGGCCGGTGTTCGTCGGGCCGGTGTTCGCCGGGCCGGGGTGTTTCGGTTCGGGGGTCGTCGGGGCGCGAGTCGGATGACGGCGCAGCCTGGTCGGCGGGCCGCTGCGAGACGAGGCCGCCGGGCCGGAGCACCTCCTGCGAATGGGTCGGGCCGCTCACGTTGGCGAGCACGACCGCGACGTACGGCAGGAAGATCGCGCCGGCGGCGCAGACCGCGAGCCACCAACCATCGACGAACAGCATGGCGAAGATGCAGGCGACACGGATCGACATCGCGATCGTGTACTTGATCATGCGCGAGCGCCGCTCCGCTTCAGGCGAGGGCGGCAGCGTGGTGATCGACTGCTGCTTCATCGTGGTCGCCGTGGGTCTCGCGGCACTCCTCTCACTCAAGCCTACGTCCGCCAGGCGCTGTCGGATGCCCCGATCGCCCACGTTCTATGCTGGGACGGGCCGTTCGGCCCACCCCCACCCGCACCGCAGAAACGGAGTCCAGCATGACGACGAGCCGCACCGTCCTCGTGACCGGTGGCAATCGGGGCATCGGCTACGCGATCGCCCGCGAGTTCATCGCACAGGGCCACCGCGTCGCCGTCACGGCCCGCTCGGGCGAGGGCCCTGAGGGCTCGCTCACGGTGCGGGCAGACGTCACGGATGCCGCATCCGTCGACTCGGCGTTCACCGAGATCGAGGCGGCGCTCGGCCCAGTCGAGGTGGTCGTGGCGAACGCGGGCATCACACGCGACACGTTGCTGCTGCGCATGAGCGACGAGGATTTCACGAGCGTCGTCGACACGAACCTGACGGGCGCGTTCCGCGTCGTCAAGCGCGCCTCGAAGGGCATGCTGAAGGCGCGTTTCGGTCGCGTCGTGCTGATCTCGAGCGTGGTGGGCCTCTACGGTTCCGCCGGTCAGGTCAACTACTCGGCGTCGAAGGCCGGCCTCGTCGGCATGGCCCGCTCGCTCACGCGGGAGCTCGGCGCTCGCAACATCACGGCCAATGTCGTCGCGCCCGGATTCATCGAGACCGACATGACCGACGAACTGCCCGAGGCACAGCAGGCGGAGTACAAGAAGAGCATCCCGCTCGGCCGATTCGCCTCACCCGAGGAGGTCGCGCGCGTCGTGACCTGGCTCGCCGGCGACGACGCCGGCTACATCTCGGGCGCGGT
>DASSBT010000051.1:0-11760 GCA_035698465.1 Agromyces sp.
CGGAATCATCGTTGATCGAGGCGATGAAGGCCACCCTCGTCATCGACGATCGACCGGGCCTGGTGATGCGGCTGCAGGCGCTGGCAGCCAACGCCGCCATGGCGGGTCACGCAGAACGCGCCGCACGACTCCTCGGCGCGACCGAGACGTTGCGCGCCGATGGCGGCTACCGCGTCAGCCCATTCATCCGTCCCCTCGTCGAGCAGGCCGCGACCCGGGCGAAAGCCACGCTTGGCAATGAACGATACGAACGGGAGTGGAGTCATGGCGCTCAACTCGATCACGAGGCATCCGTCGGCCTCGCACTCGGGATGAAGGTGGTTCGCACCGCTGAACCCGCGCGCCCTGATGCGGATCCGCTCAGCAGACGCGAACGCCAGGTCGCCGAACTCGCTGCCGATGGGCTGAGCAACAAGGAGATCGCCGGACGCCTATTCGTCTCCGAGCGCACCGTCGAGACCCATATCTACAACATCCTCAACAAGCTGGGGCTCAATTCCAGGACCAAGATCGCCGCGTGGGTCATGCCCTCCCGCTCTCGGGGTGGCGTCGACCAGACCTGAGATTTCGGATGGCGCGGCCTCGCGAACCCATCCCGTCGAGAGGAAGGCCAGCGCGACGAGGCGGCGCACGGCGTCGATCGTCGGAGCCTCGATGACACAGCTGAGCCGACCATCGTCCCCGTCGATACCCACGGTCACAAGGCGACCCGTCGATGCGTCGTCGGACAACCGGGAATCAGCGGCCCACAACGTTCGCATCGCTCGGTCGAGTCCGGCCGCGTCTGCCTGCGGCACGTGTATCCCTACGAGGAAGCGGCGCATGCCCTCCACACTCGCCGCTCACCCGATGTCCAGGCATCGAGGCGAACACCGAACCGGTACGTAGCGGGACGCAGTTCTCAGTACCGGTTACGTACTCTTCCGGATTCGGGGGCGAAGAACGGCGAGCAGGCTGTGGGTACACCGTGATCAACGAGATGAGCTGAACACCATGACTACCCGAACAACCCCCGCGCCCGCGGCATCCGCCGCTCCTGAACGCGGCAGCGATGCCGTCGCCCCGACGATGCAGGCAATCGTGCAAGACAGGTACGGCCCTGCCGACGACGTGTTGAAACTCGAGCGGATGCCGGTACCGACGCCTCAGCATGACGAGGTCGTCGTGCGGGTGCACGCGGCATCCGTCTACGTCGGAGCCCTCGTCTTCATCGAAGGTGAGCCCCTGATCGCGCGCATGGCCACCGGCCTGCGAAAGCCCAAAGCCCGAGTGCCGGGCACCGATGTCGCGGGCACCGTCGTCGCCGTCGGCGATGCGGTGACGCAACTGCGGGTCGGTGACGAGGTGTTCGGCTGGTGTACAGGCGCGTTCGCCGAGTTCGTCTGCGCTGGAGAGGACCAGTTCGTGCCGCGGCCCTCGAACGTCAGCTTCGAGCAGGCGGCCGCCGTCGGCGTGTCGGCCACGGCCGCACTGCAGCTGCTCCGCGAACGGGTGCGCCCCGGTCAGAAGGTGCTGATCAACGGGGCATCCGGTGGTCTCGGGTCCTATGCCGTGCAGATCGCGGCCGCGCTCGGTGCCGAGGTCACGGGCGTGTGCGGCCCGGCCAATGTCGACACGGTGCGCTCGCTCGGCGCCGCGCACGTCATCGACTACACGCAGAGCGACTTCACGATGGATGGGAATCGCTACGACTTCATCCTCGACAACGTGGCGAATCACTCGCTCTCACAGACGCGGCGAGCGCTCACCGACGACGGCATCCTGCAGTCGAACAACGGAACCTCGGGCGGTCGCTGGTTCGGCACCATGGGCACCGTGATCGCGACGGCGATCGTCTCCCGGTTCACCCGGCGGCAGGCCGGGCCGTCGATCAAGTTCACCACCCGTGACGACCTCATCGTGCTGAAGGACCTCATCGAGGCCGGCAAGGTCCCGCCCCTCGTCGGGCGAACGTACCCGCTGTCGCAGGCCGGCCGAGCGGTCAGTCATGTCGGAGCCGGTCACGCACGGGGCACGGTCGTCTTGACCGTGGACGTCTCATGACCGCGAATCGCGCCAGAACGGTGCTGATCACCGGGGGCACTTCAGGCATCGGCAGAGCGACGGCGCTCGCGCTCGCCCGCGACGGATTCCACGTCGTCATCGTCGGCCGTCGGCACGACCAGACCGCGAAAACGGCAGAGTGGCTCAGGCAGCAGACCGGTAACCGCCACATCGAGTTCCTCGTCGCGGATCTCACCTCGCAGGCGCAGCTGCGTCAGATCGCCCAAGAGTTCGCGGCGACGCACCCGAGACTGGACGTGCTCATCAACAACGCCGGCGGGGTGTTCGCCGAGTGGGAACTGACAAGCGAAGGCATCGAGCGCACGTGGGCACTCAACCACCTTGCGCCACTGCTGCTCTCACTCGAGCTGATCGAGTTGCTCGAAGTGAGTGCGCCCTCCCGCATCGTGAACGTCGCATCGTCTGCGCAGTCGAGCGGGAAGGTCGACCTCGAACATCGGCACGAGCGTGATGCGTTCAGCATGAACGCCTACTCGAACGCGAAGCTCGCCAACGTCATGGCCACCTACACGCTGGCGCGCCGCCTGGAGGGCACCGGTGTCACCGTCAACGCCCTGCACCCGGGCGTCGTCGCGACATCGTTCGGCAAGAACACCGGCGGCTGGATCACGGCGCTCTCCACACTGGCGGGCCCGTTCCTGCTGACACCCGAGAAGGGCGCGGCCACATCGGTCTACCTCGCCTCGGCGCCTGAAGTCGAACGAGTCACCGGGCACTTCTTCGTGAAATCCAAGCCGCGCAGGTCGTCCCCGACGAGCTACGACCATGGCCTTCAGGAGCAGGTATGGCAGGCGGCGCTCAGTGAGATCGGCGGCGAAGATCTACTGGCGGGATAGGCCATAGGTGTGGCGACCAATTTCGCTCACCGCCCCGAAGCGGAGCCCATGAACGCCGCCATCCGCCGCTCGTGGTTCGCCCAGAGCGTCTGGACCTGCTCGACGCCGCAGGGAACCCGGCCTGAGCGAGCACACTGGCGGCGCGATCTACGGCGAGATCGACATGAACGTGAGCGTGCTGTTCAGTTCACCGACCGTCGGCGACGGCGTGGCTGTGCGCACCGTGAACGGATTCCAGCCGGGCGACGACGCGCACGCGCTCGCTGTCGGGCTGGGCGAGCCGTGGTACGGCAACGGGTACGACCAGGTGCGGGTCGAGACCGGCGAGCCGATCGGTGAGCAGCAGCCGTACACCGAGTACGAGAACGCGTTTTCGGTCGCGGTCAACACGTGGGAGTGGGAAGGCGCGTCGAACACGGTGTTCGCACCGTGGAACTTCGGCATCGGGCACGTGTTGCGAGCGGTGGCATGAGATCAGCAGCGCAGGTCGACACCGCCGGATCGAGCGAGTAACTTCTCGATCGGAATCGGCGATCGATCGACGAATGGAGACACACGATGTCAGAGGTGCTGCTCTTCCACCACGCGCTCGGCCCCAACGAGGGCCTACGCGCCTTCGCGGACGAGTTGCGCGAAGCGGGCCACAGCGTGCATGCGCCCGATCTGTTCGAGGGGCGCACCTTCGGCTCGATCGAGGAGGGTGTCGCCTACGCCGGCGAGGTCGGCTGGGACGAGATCATGGCGCGAGGCGACCGCGCCGCCGAATCGCTGACGAACGAAATCGTCTACGCGGGCTTCTCGCTCGGGGTCGTGCCAGCGCAGAAGCTCGCCCAGACCCGACCCGGTGCGAAGGGTGCGCTGTTCTTCTCCTCCTGCCTTCCGCCCGCGGAGTTCGGCACGTGGCCGACCGCCCTTCCCGCGCAGATCCACGCCATGGACGCCGATCCGATCTTCATGGAAGAGGGCGACGTGGATGCCGCTCGCGAGCTCGTCGCGGCAGCCGACGACGCCGAGCTCTTCCTCTACCCGGGTGACCAGCACTACTTCGCCGACTCCAGCCTGCCGAGTTATGACGAGGGAGCGGCAACGCTCCTCACCGAACGCGTGCTCGAGTTCCTCGCGCGCGTCTGAGCGGGCGGGAGGGGAGGACTCCGCTGCGCTCCCGCAGGAGCGCAGCGGCGTCGCTACAGGGCGGCCCGGATCGCGACGGCGTACGCCGTGTATCCCTCGGCGGTCGGGTGGAATGCGAAGGGATCCGGGGGTGCGAGGATCCACGGGTCGAGCGAACCGATGCCGTGGCCCGCGAAGGCGCTCACGACATCGACGTAGACGAATCCGTCGCCGGCAAGGCCGACCGCAGTGGCGATGGCGTCGTTCAGGGCCATGACGCCCGCGTTGACGAGCCCGGCCTGGGGCACCGAACTGTCGAGCAGGAGCGGGTAGCCCGTGACCGCGATCGTGGCCTTCGGCGCGGCATCGCGCACCACCGCGAGCGCCGCGACGAGCTCGGGCCCCAGTTGCGCGAGCTCGGCCTGGGCCATGGCGATGGCAACTTGGCATTGATCGACTGTGCCGTACAGGCACGCTTCGGTAATCGCCTCGAGTCCGAGGTCGTTCGCACCGACCGTCAGGGTCACCAGCTTCGTCCGCAGGTCGAGCCCGGCCAGCTGGGTCGCGACGACGTTCTCGACGGTCGCCCCAACGCACCCACGCAGCGACGCGTGCTGCGATCGGCTGGGATCGTCGGCGAGGTCAGCGGCATAGCCGTTCGGGCTGGTCAGGCAGAGATCGAGGTAATCCCCGCCACCTACACCGGCCGCGAAGGAATCGCCGAGAGCGGCATATGATGCCTTCTCGGATGCAGGGCCCTGGCCGCCGCCTGGGGCGGCTTGCGCGGGCAGGGCGCCGAAGACCGTCGCGCAGGCGACGAGGATCGAAGCGCCGGCGAGCGTCGTGAGACGCCGGGTTCCCGACAGCGTTGTCATGGGCGAAGCGTAGTCCCGTGAGCGGTCTCCCGCGCGACCCCGTTCGGGGCACGCGGAAGCGACTCGAACGGAGTCACAATGATGCAAGGGCGTTCGGGCTATGACGGGAACTGTCGGGCGACCTCGCCGACCTGCCGCATGAACCCTTCGAGATCGGGTTCGTCGGAGGTCGGTTGCAGCACCACGGAATCAACGCCGGCGGCGAAGAACCCATCGGCGACCTCCGCGACGGCTGAGGCATCGCCGATGGCCGCGAGACGCTGGTCGTCGGGCATGTTCCAGACAGTGAGCTCGCGCTCCATGCGCGCCTCTGCCTCGGCCCCGCCGAACGCCGCCACGAGGTAGACCACCACCTCGTTGCGCCCGTCACGCCCGGCGGCGCCGCGGCCTGCCGCGATCGTCGCCACGGCATCCGTCGCACGTTCGAGCGTGGTGCCACCGGTCAGCACGGTGCCGTCGGCGACCTCACCGGTGAGGTGCAGCGTCTTGGGTCCTTCGCCGGCGGCATACAGGGGTGGTACCACTGCCGGCGGCCAGTCGAGTCGCACTCGGTCGAGCTGCACGTACCGGCCGTTCGTCGTCACTTCGTCGCCGGCGAGCAGTTGACGCAACGCCGGCACGTACTCCTTCATGAGCGTCAGCGGCGACGTGACTCGGCTTCCGGTCTGCGCCATCCAGCGCTGCACGCCGTGCCCGACGCCGGGGAAGACGCGATCGGGGAACATCCGCGCAATGGTCGCGATCTCCATGGCGGTGATCGAGACATTGCGCAGCGGCATCGGTGCGACCCCGATTCCCACGCGCAGGCGGTCCGTCCATGCGAGGGCGGCCGCGGCCGACGCGAACGCCGACTCCTGGAAGCAGTCCTCCCAGAGCCACAGCTCGGGCACACCACCCTCTTCTGCTGCCTCGACCACGCCCTGAAGCCGTTCGGGAGGGAACGAGGGCGGGAAGATGGCTCCGATACGACGCATGAACTCACTCTTGCAGGACCGCCCCCGTCCGTCGATCGACGGTCGCATCGCGGCTGTGAATTCGATTCGACCCCTCACGCTCCCGGCTCCAGAGGCGTACATTGCGTTATATCGCGTTTACGACTGAACGCGGCGCAGCGACGAAATTCGACGAAGGCGGCCACATGAACCGGAACGACGAACGACGGCTCAGGGCGACACTCACCATCGAGCGCACCGGCGGGAGGTGTGAGCGGTGGACATCCTCATCGGAATCCTGGTCGCATTCCTGATCTTCGTCGCCGTCGCGGTCACTACCGTGGTGTTGATCGCGCGCGCGCTGTACCGACGGATTCGCCGCAACCGCGCCCTGGCCGGCACAGCCCTGCGCGCACGCGCCGGCTTCAGCCGGGGCCCGCAGCGAAAGGTCCTGTTCCTGCGAGTGCGCCTCGCCGAGACGCTCGACAGCGGACGCGCCGCGGTCGACCTCGCCGCCCGCAGCGACGGGCCGCGAGGCGAGCTTCCCCGTCTTTTCCGCCGCATCCAGGAGGAAGGGGTCGCGCTCGACCTGCAACTGCGGCTGCTCGAGAGCGAGACCGACCCCGCAGTGCTGGCGAATGAGGTGCCGGCGGCCGGCCACCGCGTCGAGCAGGTCGCCGCGCTCGTGCGTCGGCTGCGTTCCGCCGTCGCGTCGGGGCTCGCCGGTTCCTCCGACGACACCCTCACCGCACTCAACGTCGATGTCGATCGAGAGGTTGCCGCCCTGCATGCCGGGGTTCAGGAACTGCACCGGCTCAACCAACGCGACGAACGCCTCGAGCCGACTCGGCCGACGACAACCGACCGCCTCAATCGTTCGAGATAAGGGATTCGATCATGAGCAGCAACACCTCGCGAATGCGAACCATCTTCCGCAGCAAGGCCACCAAGGCCCTCGACAAGGTGGAAGACCCCCGCGAAACCCTCGATGACAGCTACGAGCAGCAGGTCAAGCTGTTGCAGCAGGTGCGCCAGGCCGTCGCCGAGGTCGCGACGGCGAAGAAGCGCATCGACCTGCAGGGGCAGGAGATGGGAACGCGGTATCAGCGCCTGGGCGACCAGGCCCGCGAGGCAGTGACGCAGGGGCGTGAAGACCTCGCCCGCGCGGCGCTCGAGCGTCGCGCCCTGCTCGAGAGCCAGGTTTCGAAGCTGCAGGAGCAATACACCGTGCTGCAGAAGCAGACCTCGCAACTGCAGGAACGGGAGCGCCGTCTCGCCGAGCAGGTCGCCGCCTTCCGCATCGAGAAGGAGACCATCAAGGCCACCTACACCGCCTCCGAAGCACAGGTGAGGGCGAACGAGGCGGTGGCGGGCATCGGCTCGAACATGAACGATGTCGGCGTCAGCCTCGACCGGGCACGAGACCGCGTCGCCCAGATGCAGGCGCGTGCCGCAGCCACCGACGAGCTGCTCGCGAGCGGTGCCCTCAAGGACCTCACCGCCGCACCCGACGCCGACATCGATCGGCAGCTGGCGGCGCTCTCGGCGAAGGCCGATGTCGATCGTCAACTTCAATCCCTGAAGCAGGGCGATATGCCCACCACCGGCCGCGGATCCGGGGGTCGCGGCGAAGGGCCCGACGAATGGCTGAGCATCGGGCAGGCGCCGAACACGCCCTGAGCGTTGACGCGCCGCGGGCCCGGGCGTAGACCTGAGGCATCGTGAAGGAGGTGCCGTCATGGCGAAGGATCTCTTGGTCACACTCGAGGACCAGCCCGGAGAGGGAGCTCGGCTCGGCGAGGCGCTCGGCAATGCCGGTGTCAACATCGAGGGCTTCTGCGCGGTCATGGAGGGCGGACGGGGCACCGTGCACCTGCTCGTCGAAGACGTCGCGGCAGCCAAGGCGGCGCTCGAGGGCGCAGGCATCACCATTGAGGCCGAGACCGACGTGCTCGTGAGTCCGGCATTGCCCGACCCCGAGATCGACACGCCGGGTGTGTTCGGTGCGATGGCGCGCGCGCTCGCCGACGCCGGCATCAACATCTCGCTCGCCTACGTGGCCGCCAGGAACCGCGTCGTCCTCGCGACGGACGACAACCAGCGGGCCACGCAGCTACTGAAGTCCATGATGTAGCGGCGCGAGCCGGCCCCGCCCTACGCCCAACCGAGCTCTCGGAGCCGAGCGTCGTCGAGCCCGAAGTAGTGGCCGATCTCGTGCACGAGCGTGATGTGCACCCGTGAGCGCAGTGCGTCGAGGTCGGCGCTGTGCTCCTGCAGGTTGTTCTTGTAGAGCGTGATGCGGTCGGGCAGCTCCCCGAAGCCGTAGACCCCGCGTGTGGTCAGCGGATGCCCGCGGTACAGCCCGAACAGCCGCGGCCGCTCGCCCACCGGCTGATTCTCGACGACGATCCCGACGTTTTCGAGCCCACGTACCATGTCGTCGGGGAGCGCGTCGAACACCTCGGCGACCATCGCCTCGAAGTCGTCGTCGGAGATCTCGACCATGCTCCCCATTGTGCGCGCCCGCGGCGGCCAGGGCGGGTCTCGATACGCGTCGCTTCGCGGCGTTACTCGACCAACGGTGTGTGTCTAGGCTGACGCCCATGACCGTTCAACGCATGGACAACGTCGCCATCGCGCGCCTGCGCCCGCTCGGCGGCGATCCGCTGCGCGAGATCGCGAACTACGAGAACGTGTACCGGCTCTGCTACCTTCGCGGGCCCGCGGGCATCATCGTCGCGTTGGCCGAGCAGATCGGGTGAAGCACCCGCGAACGGCAGCCCGGCGCCATCAAAACGCCAGCAGGCGACGCACGACCAGCTCGACGCGAGCAATCACGATCTCGTCAGTGCTTCCGAAGCGCCGGCCCAGGCGCAGCGGCGAGCGCGAGGCTGACGCCGCATTGCTTCGCAGCGCGGCATCCGTTCACCGCGTCTTCACCGGTCACCGAAGGCGAGGATCGCACCGAGCCGCGCGCGGCATTCGACGACGAACTCGGGGTGAGTGCGCCAGTAGTACGGGATGCCGCTGATCGCGACGGCGATCGCCCACGCGCGGGCGCGCAGCCAGGTCGGCTCGTCGAGGTCGAGCGCGTCCCAGTAGGTGCGGCGTGCCTGGACCGGGAGGTCCCAGACGGCAGCGTGCTCGGCGTCGGGCGCGCCGACCGAGAGCGCGCCGAAGTCGATGACCGCGTGCAGGCGTCCGTGGTGCGCGAGCAGGTTGCCGGGGCGCAGGTCGCCGTGCAACCACACCTGCGGCGCCGCAGAATCAGGCAGCGCGAGCGCGTCGCGCCACCACCGTTCGAGCCGTTCGATGTCGAGGTCTGCGCCGATCAGCGGGCGCGCATCGCTGAAGGCGGCCGCCACCGAATGCTCGGGTTCACCTAGGCTTCCGCCGCGATACCAACTGAGTTCGTCCGCACGTTCTGCCCCCATGAGGTCGGTGTGGTGCAGCGCGCTGACGAACCCGGCGAGGTCGGCGCCGAAGCGCGTCCAGTCGGTCACGGTGCCAGGTGCCGGCGGTGCGCCCTCGATCCATCGGTACACCGACCATTCCAGCGGATACGCACCGCGCGGTGACCCGGCGTGCACCGGCTCGGGCACCAGCAACGGCAGCGACGGCGCAAGGCGGGGCAACCACGTGCGCTCCTTGCGGAGCGAGCACGACGCCGCCGTCGCTGGGGAGCTCGTCGTCATGCAGGGCCATGCTGCGGCTCTCGCTCAACCGCCAGCGTCGGCGAGCACGCGCTCGAGCGCTGCGAGGCGCGCCGCGCGGTCGCCGCTGACTTCGATGACGCGTGTGCCCTCGCCGACGAGCTCGGCATCGTCGACCAGTTCGAGCAGGGCCTCATCCATCGCCGCTCGGAGTTCGGGATCCTCGTCGTCGGCGACCGGAAGGGCATCGCGATGATGCAATGGCAGCACCACGAGCAGGTCGACGTGCCGCATCGCTTCCGCGGTCAGCTCGTAGCCACGATCGAACAGAGTGGCCGACCGGCCGCCCCGGCGCAATGAATCGAGCGCCGCTAGGTACGCGAGGAAGTCGATCGGCCCGCGCTCGGCGATGACCGGTCGGCTCGCGGCATCCGTCACCGTCAACCGGCGCCCGCTCGACACGAGCTGCTCGAAGAAGGTCGAGGCGTCGGGCTCGTCGAGCGCGTCCTCGACGAGTTCGAACGGGTCGCCCCAGCGCTCGAACTCAGGATTCGCCGCGACGAAGTCATCGATGAGGGTGGTCTTGCCGCTCGCGTGCGTGCCCGAGACGACGATGCGCATGCGGGCAGTCTAGAGCGACGGCGAACCTGTCGGCGGTCGCTGCGACACTGGACGAATGCTCCGCGAACTCGACCTACCGGCCACTCTCGACACCCCCTCGGGCCAGATCATCCTGCGGCGCGCGACATCCGACGACCTCGATCAACTCATGGCGCTGCTGGCCGACGACCCGGTCAGCGCCTCGCGGGGCGACGTCGCGGCGCCGAACGACCGGCGCGCCTACCTCGACGCGCTCGAGCAGATCATCGCAGATGCGAGCAACGACCTGCTGGTGGCGACCGACCCGGCGGGCAGGCTTCTCGGCACATTTCAGCTCACGCGCATCCCCGGCATGGCGCGCCGCGGTGCCACCCGCCTCCAGGTGGAAGCGGTGCGGGTGCGCAGCGCATCGCGCTCGTCGGGCGTCGGCAGCGCGATGATGAGGTGGGTCACAGATGTCGCGGCGCCGACACTCGGCTCACCGCTCGTGCAACTCACCTCTGATGCCGACCGCGTCGACGCCCACCGCTTCTACGAGCGGCTCGGGTTTCGCGCCTCGCACGTCGGCTTCAAGTACCGGGTCGCGGTCGAGACGCCCCTTCGCGAATAGGAGTCGCGAGACATTCTTCGCTCGTAGTGTCGGATCGCGTCGAACCCGTTCGTAGCATGGGTGAGCGGATGCCGCGAAGGGCGCCCTCAGAAGGGACCAGATCATGAAACTGATCACCAACACCCAGATCACCGTCGACGGCGTGATGCAGGCGAACGGCGGGAACAACCCGGAGTTCGACCCCGGATTCGAGCGGGGCGGGTGGGCGCTGCCGCTGGGCGATGCCGAGTCGACGAGTTACATCGGCGACTTCTACCAGCGGGCCGACGCCTTCCTGTTCGGGCGGCGAACCTACGACCTCTTCGCCGGGTACTGGGGCGGGGTGCGTAAGGCCGATGTCGACGACCCGTTCGTCAGCTCGTTGAACTCGCGCCCGAAGTTCGTCGCATCGAACACGATCACCGACGCGGGGTGGGCCGACACGACCGTGCTCTCGGGAGACCTCGAGTCGGCCATCCGCGAGCTCAAGGCCACGCCGGGCGGCGAGCTGCAGGTGCACGGCAGCGGCCAGCTCATCCGCTGGCTGCTCGAGCGTGAACTCGTCGACGAGATGACGCTGATCGTCTTCCCGGTGATCGTCGGCGCGGGTACGCGTCTGTTCCCCGACGCGGGCAAGGACTTCGCCCTCGAACTGCTGGAGTCCCGCACCTTCCAGACCGGCACCACGGCACAGACCTACCGCCCGGGCGGGCGCCCGCAGTACGCGTAGCAGAATGGCCCTGAACCACACGGCCCTGAACCACACGGCCCTGAACCACACGGCCCTTCACCACATCCCGGAGGTGTGAGATGCAGTACCTGGTCTCGGTGATCGACGACAAGAGCAACTCCGGCACGCCCGAGGAGATGGTGGCGATCGACGCCTTCAACGACCGCCTCAGGGCGGGTGGTCACTGGGTGTTCGCGGCCGGCCTCGCTGACCCGAGCACCTCCACGGTCATCGACGGCCGGGGTGAGCAGCCGGTGTTCACCGACGGCCCCTTCCTCGAGTCGAAGGAGCACATGGCGGGCTTCTGGATCATCGACGCGCCCGACCTCGACGTCGCCCTCGAACTCATGGCCGAGGGGTCGAAGGCCTGC
>DASSBT010000052.1:0-28539 GCA_035698465.1 Agromyces sp.
GCCTCCCAGAGCGCGCCGGCGATGTGCCCGCCGTCGAGCGGAAGCAGCGGGATGAGGTTGAACACGAAGAGCGCGATGTTCAGCGAGCCGAGGAGCCCGATCAGGCCCGCAGCCTTCTGCACGACCTCGAGCTGGTCGGTGGCGGCGACCTCGCCGGCGACGCGGCCCGCACCGACGATGCTCATCGGTCCGTTCGGGTCGCGTTCGCCCGGCCCGAACGCCGCCTCGGCGATGTCGACCATGCGCTGCGGCAGGTTCAGGATGATCCCGGTGACCCCCGCGACGTTCTCACCGACGAAGGCCGGCACCGCGGTGATCGGCTGACGCACGGTCTCGACGACGGAGCCGATGCCGACGAACCCGGCCTCCTCGGTGAGCGGCTCGCCCGCGGCATCCATCACGACCGCGCCCTTGTCATCGAGCCGGTACCGCTCGCTGAGCATCGGGGTGACCTCGAGGTCGAAGGTCTCGCCGCCACGTTCGACGACGAGCGCGACCGGCTCGCCTGCGTGGTCGCGGATGATGGCGGTCGACTCGTTCCAGCTCTCGATGGGCTCGCCGGCGATCGACACGATGCGGTCGCCGGGCTCGATGCCCGCCGCGGCACCGGGGGCGGCCGGGTCGCCGGGCTCGCAGGTCTGGCGCTCGCTCGTCGCGGGCAGCGCGCATTCGGACACCGAGCCGATCGTCGTCGACGGCTGCGCAACGCCGAAGCCCATGAGCAGCACGCCGAAGAACACGAAGGCGAGCAGCAGGTTCATGAACGGCCCGCCGAACATGATGATGATGCGCTTCCAGACGGGCAGCAGGTAGAAGGCGCGGTGCTCGTCGCCCGCCGTGATGGACTCGGTGCTCGAGTCGCGTGCGTCCTGCACGAGGCCGCGGAAGAATCCCGTCGAGTCGGCCTTCGCCTGCTCGCCCTTGCCGGGCGGGAACATCCCGATCATCGAGATGTAGCCACCGAGCGGGATCGCCTTCACGCCGTACTCGGTCTCGCCCTTGCGCCGCGACCAGATCGTCGGGCCGAAGCCGATCATGTACTGGGTCACCTTGACGCCGAACAGCTTCGCGGGCAGGAGGTGCCCGATCTCGTGCAGGCCGATCGAGATGGCGAGGCCGATCACGACGATGACGACGCCGACGATGAAGGCGAGCACGGAATCCACCACGTCAGCGTAGTGCCGCAGGCTTTGAGAGTGCTGTGCCGTCAGCGAGCGGCGATGCGTGCCTCCGCCGCCCGCCGTGCGCTGCGCTCGGCCTCGGCCAACGACTCGACGCTGAGTTCATTGCCGGATGCCTCGTGGTGCTCGACGACGTCGCGCACGGTGTCGACGATGTCGACGAAGCCGATGCGGCCGGCATGGAACGCGGCGACGGCCTCCTCGTTGGCCGCGTTGAACACCGCGGGGTACTCGCCGCCCGCTCGCCCGACCTGTTTCGCGACCGCGACCGCGGGGAATGCGTCACCGTCGAGTGGCTCGAAGGTCCAGCTCGTGGCGGTGGTCCAGTCGAGCGGCTTTCCCGCAGCCGCGACGCGGTTCGGCCAATCGAGTCCGAGCGAGATCGGCAGGCGCATGTCGGGTGGTGAGGCCTGGGCGATGGTCGATCCGTCGATGAACTCGACCATCGAGTGCACGATCGACTGCGGGTGCACCACCACCTCGATGCGGTCGTACTCGACGTCGAACAGCAGGTGCGCCTCGATCACCTCGAGGCCCTTGTTCACGAGGGTCGCCGAGTTCGTGGTGACGACGAGCCCCATGTCCCAGGTGGGGTGGGCGAGGGCCTCGGCAGGCGTCACGTTCGCGAGGCTCTCGCGGGTGCGCCCCCGGAACGGTCCACCCGACGCGGTGAGCACGAGCCGGCGCACCTCGTCGTCGGTGCCTGAGCGCAGCGCCTGCGCGATCGCCGAGTGCTCCGAGTCGACCGGCACGATCTGCCCGGGCTGGGCGAGCCTCGTCACGAGGTCGCCACCGACGATGAGCGACTCCTTGTTGGCGAGGGCGAGGGTCGTGCCACGGCGCAGTGTCGCAAGCGTCGGCGCCAGGCCGACCGAGCCGGTGATGCCGTTCAGCACCACATCGGCGTCGACATCCTGCACGAGCTGCACGGCCTCGTCGATGCCGACGGCCGTGTGCTCGACGTGGAACTCGGCCGCCTGCTGCTCGAGCAGCGCCCGATTGGACCCGACGGCCAGCCCGACGACGTCGAAGCGGCGCGGATTCGCGCGGATCACGTCGAGTGCCTGCGTGCCGATGGAGCCCGATGAACCGAGGATGATGACGCTGCGCACGATCCCCACTGTACGTGCCCGGTTTCAAGACGCCTGCTTCGCGGGCTCCTCAACCCACGATTCGAGACGCCTGCTTCGCGGGCTCCTCAACCCGCGAAGCGAGACGCCTGCTTCGCGGGCTCCTCAACCCACGAACGGGGTCAGCCGACGACGGCGACGGATGCCGCGCAGTTGCCCGGCACCGGCACGTCGTGGAATCGCACCTGCCGCCATACCGACCCGAACTCGGGGACGCTGTGCACGATGCGCCCCGTCCCCCGTTCTTCACCCGGGATCGACAGCCCGAGTCGCGAGGGTTCGATGAAGTCGGTGTGTCCCATCGCGCGCAGCAGCGCGGTCTTGCGGGCCCAGAGCATCGCTCGCACCAGTGCCCGCCGTGCCGGGTCGAGCTCGTCGAGCGCCTCGAGCTCGCTGACGTGGAACGCCGCCTCGTCGATGGCGCCGGGCGTGTCGATGGCCGCCGACTCGATGCCGACGCCGAGCGGATGCCGCGTGGCCGCCGCCGCCACGACCGCGTCGCCGCACACGGCGACATCGCCGTACCACGGTGCGCCGGAGGTGGTGAGTGGGTACGCGACGGAGACCCGGCCGTGCCGGGCCCCGCAGACGACGCACGTGTGCACGAGCTCGACGTCGTCGGCGGGAACGCCCGAGGAGTTCGCGATGAGCCCCGCGAGTGCGGCGTCGGCGGTCGGCAGTCGGCGGGAGCCGGTGAACACGAGCACTCGGGCGCGGGCGTCCTCCAGCTCGATGAGCTCGCCCTCCGCCGTCACGTCCATGCGCCCATCCTCGCGTATCACTTCGCGGACCGTGCGATCTCAGAGTCGACGAGTGATATTCCCGATTCGGCATGGGTTCAGGCCTATGTTCGGATGGTGAGCGAGATCGAACACGACGTCGTGCCCGCGCCACCCGTGCGACAGGGCCCGCTCTATCGCATCGTGCGCGGCATCCTGCGCCCGCTCGTGCGTCTCACCTATCGCCCGACGATCACGGGCGCCGAACACGTGCCCAAGCGAGGGCCCGTCATCCTCGCGAGCAATCACCTGTCGTTCGTCGACAGCATCGTGATCCCGCTCGCGTCGCCGCGACCGGTGCAGTTCCTCGCGAAGTCGCACTACTTCACTGGCACCGGCTTCTCGGGGTGGGTCTCGCGCACCTTCTTCGGCGCGATCGGCGCGGTGAGCGTCGAGCGTGGTGCCGGCGCCCAAGCGCAGGAGGCGCTCGACCAGGGACGTCGCATCCTCGAGACGGGCGCCGCGTTCGCCCTCTACCCCGAGGGAACCAGGTCGCTCGACGGCCGGCTGTACCGGGGCCGCACCGGGGTGGCATGGCTCGCACTCGAGACCGGCGCCACGGTCGTGCCGGTCGGACTGATCGGCACCGAGCAGATCCAGCCGGTCGGCGCGAAGCTCCCCCGGATCCGCCCCGTCACCGTGCGCTTCGGCGCACCCCTCGACCTCAGCCGCCATGGCCCCGCCTCCTCGGGCCGTGCGCGCCGCGCCGCCACCGATGAGATCATGGCCGCCATCCACGAGCTCACCGGCCAGGGACTCGCCGGTCGCTACAACGAGACGCCGCCCGCGGGGGCCCTGGCCAAACTCGCCGACCGCGTCGTGCCCCGCGAGCGGATCTGACCCCCGGCCGAACCCGATTCCCAGCCATGCCTCCCGAACGACCGGTATCGTCGGCTCGATGAGCATCGCCGAGGTCGCCGCCCGCTGCGCCGCCGCCGCCCTCGTGGTGGTCGCGTTCGCGGCCTGCACCGGTGCGCCCGACGACGCGCCGCCCACCGCGGCATCCGCGACCTCGACACCGCTTCCCGAGCCGCCGACCACCGAGTTCGACCCGGGCCACATCGTCAGCGACGACGCGTTCTACGACAGCACCGCGATGAGTGAGCGGCAGATCCAGGCCTTCCTCGAGTCGGTCTCGTGCCGGCCCGACGAGGGCGTACGGTGCCTCGCCGACTACACCCAGACCACGACCACGCAGCCGGCGGTCGGCGGCAGCCACTGCGCCGAGTATCGCGGCGGCGTGCGCGAACGTGCGAGCCGCATCATCGCGAAGGCCGCCGTCGCCTGCGGAGTGAGCCCGCGTGCACTCCTCGTGCTGCTGCAGAAGGAGCAGTCGCTGCTCACCCGGCCGAGCGTCTCGGGCCTTGAACGGGCCACGGGCTACGGATGCCCCGACACCGCCGACTGCGACACGAAGTACTTCGGCTTCTTCAACCAGATCTACAACGCGGCCTGGCAGTTCCGGCAGTACACGGAAGAGCCCGACCGGCAATACCGGGTCGGAACGGTGAAGGTCGGCTTCCATCCGGATGCCGCGTGCGGAGCGGCACCCGTCGAGATCCGCAACCAGGCGACCGCCAACCTCTACAACTACACGCCCTACCAGCCCAACGCCGCGACCCTCGCGGATCCCGACGCGGGCGACGCCTGCGGCGCCTACGGGAACCTCAACTTCTGGCGCATCTGGCACCGCTGGTTCGGCGACCCCGAGGCCGAGCGCTACCCGGCGTTCTTCCCGCCGTGCGCGAGGCTCGTCGGCGGACACTCGTGTCCTCCGGTGGAGCCGACCATCCCGAGCCTTCCCGGCTGACGGGGTCTCGATACGCGTCCGACTCCGTCGGGCGCTACTCGACCGCCGGGCCCCGCTCCACTCCGTCGGGCGCTACTCGACCGTCGGCGCTGCGACGACGGCGGTCGCCTCATGATGCACCGGGAATGCGACGGATGCCGCGATGAAGCACTTCTCGGCCGCCTCGGCGTGGATCTCGCCCGCGAGCGCGATCATCGAGGCATCCGCCACCACGACCCTGGGTCGCAGCGTCGCCTCGCTGAACGCACCGCCACCACGGCCGTCTTCGATCATGGTGCCGGTCGCGGCATCCGTGTACTCCTTCACGATGACGCCATGTCGGGTCGCGACATGCAGGTACGAGAGCATGTGGCACTGGCTGAGTGCGGCGAGGAGCAGCTCTTCGGGGTTCCACCGCTCGCGGTCGCCGTGGAAGACCCGGTCGCTCGACCCGTCGATCTCATGATTCTTGCCCGCGGCGCGCACCACGTGCTGCCGGCCGTAGGCGCGGTACCCCGAGGTGCCCTCGCCGCGGTCGCCGAGCCACTCGACCTCGATCTCGTACTGGTGTTCGCCGAGCATGCCGTGCCCTCCCCGGTGGGTCGTCCCGATTCGATTCTGCACCCGCACGCGCGATCCGGCCGAGCCGACCTCGGGGATAGGCTTGGGACACCATGACTGACACCCAGATTCCCGCTGAGACCGCGACCGCCCCGGTGTACTCCGTGCCGCAGGAACGTCACGTCGCGACCGCCATCCCAGGTCCGAAGTCAGAGCAGCTGCACGCGCGACGAGCGAAGGTCGTCTCCGCGGGCGTCTCCTCCGCGCTGCCCGTCTACATCGAGCGCGCGAACGGTGCGATCCTCGTCGACGTCGACGGCAACCGCTTCATCGACTTCGGCGCCGGCATCGGCGTCACCACGGTCGGCCACACCGAGCAGCGCGTCGTGCAGGCCGCAGCGAGCCAGCTGCAGGATGTCATCCACACCCTCTTCACCATCACGCCGTATGAAGAGTACGTGCGCGTGGCCGAACTGCTGGCCGAGCACACGCCTGGCGAGTTCGAGAAGAAGACCGTGCTCGTCAACTCGGGCGCCGAGGCGGTCGAGAACGGCGTGAAGATCGCCCGCAAGTTCACCGGTCGTCGCGCCGTCGCGGTGCTCGACCACGCCTACCACGGTCGCACCAACCTGACGATGGCGATGAACTACAAGGCGCACCCGTACGCCACCGGCTACGGCCCGCTCGCCGGCGATGTCTACCATGCGCCGAGCTCCTACCCCTACCGCGACGGCCTCTCGGGTCAGGATGCCGCAGCCCGAACCATCGCGTACCTCGAGAAGGTCGTCGGTGCGAGCGACCTCGCCTGTCTCGTGGTCGAGCCGATCCAGGGCGAGGGCGGCTTCATGGTTCCCGCCCAGGGTTACTTGCCCACGCTGCAGACCTGGTGCACCGAGCACGGCGTCGTGATGATCGCCGATGAGATCCAGAGCGGCATGGCTCGCACCGGCCGCTACTTCGCGAGCGAGCACTTCGGCTGGGAGCCCGACGTCGTGCTCTCCGCGAAGGGCATCGCCGGCGGGCTGCCGCTCGCCGCGGTCACGGGTCGTGCCGAGATCATGGATGCGTCGCAGCCCGGGGGCCTCGGCGGCACGTTCGGCGGCAACCCGGTCGCCTGCGCGGCGGCCATCGCGGTCTTCGGGTCGATCGAGCAGAGCCACCTCCTCGCAGAGGCCGAGCGCATCGGGGCCACACTGAAAGACGGGCTCGAACGACTCAAGCAGCGCTACGACATCATCGGCGACATCCGCGGAATGGGGGCGATGGTCGCCATCGAGCTCGTGCAGCCCGGCACCGGCGATACGACGAAGGTGCCGAACGCCGAGGCGGTCTCTGCGCTGGTGGCCTACGCCGCACAGCACGGCGTGCTGTTCCTCAGCGCGGGCACGTGGGGCAACGTGCTTCGATTCCTGCCGAGCCTCGCAGTGAGCGACGCCCTCATCGCCGACGGCCTCCGCGTGCTCGACGACGGCTTCGCCTCGCTCGGGTAGCGCGGTGACCGGCACATTCTCCGTCCCCGACGCCGTCGAGCTCGCCGTGGTCGAACGCAGTGGTTTCATCGAGTCCCGGCACGCCGGTTCCGCCGTCGTGCTCTCCCCAGAGGGTGAGGTCCGCCGCGCGCTCGGCGACATCCACACCCCGATCTTCCCGAGGTCGTGCCTGAAGCCGTTCCAGGCCGTCGCCGTGATGACCTCAGGGGTGACGCTTCGCGGTGAGGACGCGGCGATCGCCACGGCCAGTCACTCCGGCACGGCCGCGCATGTCGCCCTGGTGCGCGGGCTCCTCGATCGGGCATCGCTTCCGGTCTCCGCACTCGGCTGCCCGGTGGCCGCGCCGAGCGACCAGGCCGCACGCGAGGAGCTGGTCCGAAGCGGCGCACCGCGTGAGCGCGTGTACATGAACTGCTCCGGCAAGCACGCGGCCATGCTCCTGGCCTGTGTCGCGAACGACTGGCCGCTCGAGGGCTACCTCGATCCGGGGCATCCGCTGCAGAAGCGCATCCTCGATGTCGTCGAGCGGTTCACGGGCGAGCGACCCGCAGCGACCGCGGTCGACGGATGCGGCGCGCCGGTGCATGCGATCAGCCTGGGCGCGCTCGCGCGCGGCATCCAGAAGATCACCACCGCCGGCACGTCGTCGCCCTTCGCCCTCTACCGCGAGGCGGCCGCCCTCACCGAGGCGGCACGTGCGCACGCGTGGGCGGTCGGCGGCCCGGGTCAGCCCGACACCATCGCGATGGAACGACTGGGTGTCTTCGCCAAGGTCGGCGCAGAAGGCGTCATGGTCATGACGGCGCCAGACGGCACGACCGCCGCGCTCAAGGTGCTCGACGGTTCGTCTCGGGCATCCACGATCATCGCCCTCCGGCTCCTCGCCGACGCGGGCGCCGTCGACGACTCGGCGGTCGACCAGGCGCAGACCGAGCTCGACCTCTGGGTCATGGGCGGCGAGCGACGCGTGGGCGAGGTGCGCGCCACCGTCTGACCGGCGGCCGCGGCATCCTGCACCGTGCTCGACGAAGTGGCCTGCAGTGCCGTGTTTCCGTTCGCGCGCCCGGTTTCCCGTCTGAAGGGCACCCGGCGCGCGAACGGAAACCTGGGGTGTTCGAACTGTCGTTGAGCCGTCGAGGGGTCAGCCGAGCTTCGCGAGCCGTTTCGCGCGGGCAGCCCGCGAGACCTGTGCGGTGACCACGAGTACGATCGCGAAGAGGAACACGGCCGAGGCGATGACATTCGCCTCGGCGGGGATGCCGCGGGATGCCGAGATGTACACGTACTTGGGGAACGTCGACACCGAGCCCGAGTTGAAGTTCGTGATGATGAAGTCGTCGAAGCTGAGGGCGAACGAAAGCAGCGCGGCCGCGAGGATGCCCGGCATGAGGAGCGGGAAGGTGATGCGCCAGAAGACCTGTGCCGGCGATCCGTAGAGATCGCGCCCCGCCTCTTCGAGCGCCGGGTCGAGGCTCGCGACTCGTGCCTTCACGGTGACCACGACGAAGCTGATGCAGAACATGGTGTGCGCCAGGATGATCGTGGTCATGTCCTTCGGCACGCCGACCGCGAGGAACTGGGCGGCCAATCCGGCACCGAGCACGACCTCGGGAGTGGCCATCGGGAGGAAGAGCAACAGGCTCGTGGCCGAGCGCGCCCTGAAGCGGTAGCGCACGATCGCGATCGCGATCATCGTGCCGAGTGTGGTCGCCAGCACGGTGGCGACGACTCCGATGACGACGCTGTTGCCGAACGCCTCGCAGACGGCGCCACCCTCGACGCTGCAGACATTCAGCCACTTGTCGAGCGTGAACCCGCGCCACGCGATGTTCGACTTGATCGAGTCGTTGAACGAGAACACGAACGTATAGACGATCGGGATGAGCAGGAACACGAATGCGATGACGGTGAATTCCGGCAGGAGCCAGTCGCCGAGCCCGATCCGGCGTGGGCGCGGTCCTCGTGCTGGTCGACGTGCCTCGCCCTGCTCGCTCTCGGCGAGTCCGCCGAGGACGGCTGCCGCCTGGACTTCGCCGCTCACAGCAGGTCCTCCGTTCCTGAACGCTTCACGTAGATGCCGACGATCACCAGGATCACGGCCATCAGGATGATCGAGAGCGCGGCGGCCGCGGGGTAGTTCTGCAGCACGAGGAAGTTGGCCTCGATCACGTTGCCCATCATCTGCGTATCGGGCCCGCCGAGGAAGTCACGGCTGGCGTTGATGTAGTCGCCGGCGGCCGGGATGAACGTGAGCAGGGTGCCGGCCACGATGCCGGGCATCGAGAGCGGCACGGTGATCTTGCGGAAGACCGTGAACGGGTTCGCATAGAGATCGCTGCCCGCCTCGAGGTACCGGGTGTCCAGCCGCTCGAGCGCTGAGTAGAGCGGCAGTGTCATGAAGGGGATGAAGTTGTAGGTGAGGCCGAAGATCACCGCGAAGGGGGTGCCCGTGAAGTGGTCGTCGGGGCCCATCAACGAGAGCGCCTTCAACGACGTGATCACGAACGACTCGTCGGAGAGGAGTTGCTTCCATGCCAAGGTGCGCAGCAGGAAGCTGATGAAGAACGGTGCGATCACCAGCACGAGCATGAGGCTCTGCAGCAGCGGCCAACGCCGCGCCTTCACGCCGATGAAGTATGCGAGCGGGTAGCTGAAGAGCAGCGCGAACACCGTGGCGGCGAGGGCGTAGCCGAACGATCGCAGGATGTGCGGCAGGTAGCTCTCGACGACCGCGACGTAGTTCTGCCAATTGAACGCGTACTCGTACACGCCGATGTCGCCGAACTCGCTCGGCGCCTGCAACGAGGTGAGCACGAGCGAGATGAGCGGCGTGAGGAAGAAGAGGACGAGGTAGAGGATGCCGGGCAGCAGGAGGAAGAGCGCGATCCGGCTCTTCTTCTTGGGTGCCTGCGGCTGGGCCTCCGCCGTCGCGAACGCTGCGAAGGCCATCGTCAGTTCTCCTCGAGCTCCGAGACGAGATCTTCGCGGCGCTGCGCGGCGATCGAACTGGTCGAGTCGTCAGCGGGGAATCGCCCGGTCTCGCTCGGCACGTCGTCGAGCCCGAAGCCGTGGTCGATCGCCCAGCTCAGCCACACCTCGGAATCGACACCCGCGACCGGCCCCGACCCGATGTTCTGCGCGAAGACGACCACGGCGCCCGCGCCGGGGATATCCACGATGTACTGGGTGCTGACGCCCGAGAACGACACGTCGATGATGCGGCCTGGGCCGAGCACGTTGCGGTCGGACGTATCGGTCGGCGCATCGACGTGGAGTGTCACCTTCTCGGGACGGACCCCCACCGTGATCTCGCCCTGATGACGCTGGGCTCGCGAGAGTGGCACCGTGATGTGCTGGCCGCCGGCGGCGACGGTGATCGCGGCGCTCGTCGTGTCGACGACTCGCCCGGTGAACAGGTTCGATTGACCGAGGAAGTTGGCGACGAACGAGGTGCGCGGCAACTCGTACAGGACCTCGGGGGCACCCATCTGCTCGATCGCGCCCTTGTTCATGACCGCGACGGTGTCGGCCATGGTCATGGCCTCCTCCTGGTCGTGCGTGACGTGCAGGAAGGTGAGGCCGACCTCTTCTTGGATGGTCTTCAGTTCGAGCTGCATCTGGCGTCGGAGCTTGAGGTCGAGCGCGCCGAGCGGTTCGTCGAGCAGCAGCAGTGCAGGGCGGTTCACGATCGCACGTGCGAGTGCGACACGTTGCTGCTGGCCACCTGAGAGCTGTTGCGGCTTGCGTTGCGCGAGGTGATCGAGCTCCACCAGTCGGAGCGCCTCGTGCGCCTTGGCGACGGCATCGCCGATTCGACGGCGCTTCAGGCCGAAGGCGACGTTCTCGATGATCGTCATGTGCGGGAACAGCGCGTAGCTCTGGAACACCGTGTTGACCGGTCGCTGGTGCGACTTGGTGCCGGTCACGTCTTTGCCGCCGATCAGGATGCGGCCATTGGTCGGCTCCTCCAAGCCGGCGACGAGACGAAGCGTCGTCGTCTTGCCACAGCCGGAAGGGCCGAGGAGGGCGAAGAACGAACCGGCGGGGATCGTGAGGTTGAGCTCCTCGATCGCCGTGAAACCGGGGAACCGCTTCTGGATTCCGACCAGCTCGAGATCGGCACCGCTCTCAGCGAACTTGCGAACCGCCATGCTCATCGACACCGGGTCACGCGCCCAGGAGGATGCTCTGGAACTCCGCCTGATACCGCTGCTCCTCGGCGCCGTCGAGGGACCGGAAGACGAACGCGTTCGAGAGTGTCTCTTCATTGGGGAAGATCAGCTGGTTCTCGGCGAGTTCGGGGTCGATCGCGATCGCCGCCTCCTTGGCTCCGACCACTGGCGTGATGAAGTTCACCCACGCGGCGACCTCGGCCGCCACCTCTGGCTCGTAGTAGTAGTTGATGAGCGCCTCGGCATTGGCCTTGCGGGTCGACCCGATCGGCACGAGGAAGTTGTCGTTCCACAGGGTGCCACCCGCGGTCGGGAGCGCGAATTCCCACTTGTCGCCGGCCTCGGCGTTGATCACCGTGATATCGCCGGACCAGCAGATCGCGGCGAGCGTGTCTTCGCTCTTCAGGTCTTCGAGGTAGGAGTTGCCCTTGATGTTGCGCACCTGGCCGTCGTCGACCTGCTTGCGGAGCACCTCGATCGCCTCGGTGTACTCCTCGTCGCCCCAGGCGCCCGAGATGTCGACTCCGTTCTCGAGCATGAGCAGGCCCATGGTGTCGCGCATCTCGCTGAGCACCCCGACGCGGCCCTTGAGTTCGGGGTTCCAGAGATCGGAGACCGAGGCGAGCCCACCCGGCACCGCCTCCTTGTTCCAGCAGATGCCGGCGAATCCGCCCTGCCACGGGATGGACATCTCGCGGCCGGGGTCGAAGTCGACGTCCTTCAGCGACGGCGTCAGGTTGGCGAGGTTCGGGATGTTCGCGTGGTCGAGGGCCTGCGTGTACCCGAGTCGGATCCACCTGGCGACCATCCAGTCCGTGAGGCACACCGTGTCGGCGCCGATGTCCTGACCGAGCGCGAGCTGGTCCTTCACCTTGCCGTAGTACGTGTTGTTGTCGTCGACGGCGACCTCGTAGTTGACCTTGATGCCGGTCTCCTCGGTGAATTGCACCAGGGTCGGGTAGTTGCCGGCGTCATCTTCGTCGATGTATGCGGCCCAGTTGGCCCAGTTGAGCGTCTTGTCGTTCGCCGAGTTGTCGGCGGCGGCCGTGGGCTTCGCCTGCCCACCGCCCGTGGAGCACGCGGCGAGCGCGAGCGCAGAGGCCCCCGCGCCTGCGCCGAGGAGGAGGTTGCGGCGGTTCAGCTGAGCCCGCTTGGCCTGCGCGATCAGAGCACGGATCATCGGGTCTTCGGGAAGGGGCCGAACGGTCATGGGGAGCTCCATTCATGGTGCAGGCGCCTGCTGGGGGTGGGTAGATACTGCCACAGACCGACAGCAGATTCACGCGATCATGACCGAACCGTTACTTTCTGATAGCCCCTGATTCGGTTTCCGTACCCCTTACGGGGGTTCGGCGACTGTTTCCGTCGTGCGCCGTGCGTCGTGGCGGCCACGTGGCGCGTGCCGTGGTTCCGCCGGTGCCACGCACCCAGCACTGGGTCGCGGCGTCATCGAGCAACGGCGGAAGTCCGCCGCTGCCGAGAACGCGGTACTCACGGGGGCCGCCGTGCACGACGAGCGTCGCCTCCTCTCGCACCAGGGCGGCAACCGCCCAGTTCGCGGTCCACGCATCGGCATCGCCGACGATGATGCACGGCTCGGCCGCACCGGTCGCGTCGTCGATCTCCGTCGCTCGCCGCGCGAGCGCGGCACGCACCTGGGAGTCGATCGGTTCGAGCACCAGCGGCGCGAGCCCGAGGTCTCGCAGCACAGCAGCATCGGCCCGGGGCGATGCGCTCACCACGGCCCAGAGTCCGCCGGCGCCGAACTCCAGCGGCTGCGGCGGCGAGAACGACCCATCGGTCAGCGGCGGGGCATCGACCAGCTGCACTCGCAATCCGCGCCACTGCCCCGACCCCGGCGGATCCTGATCGCTCCAGAGCGACCCGATTCCGCCCGCCTGCACGAGGTCGGTTCGAGACGCGTACCGAAGCAGCAGCACACCGCTGAACGCTTCACGGATGCCCGGCCCGAGCCGGTGCGGATGACCGACAGAGGCCACGACGGTGACACCTGCCCGGCGCCCGTCGCGGAGGATCGAGTCGATGGCCGTCAGCGCGGCGTGACGATGGTCGTCAGGCCAGTCACGGAACCGCACATCGAGGTCGTCGATGAGCAGGACCATCGGCGTTCCCTGCGATCCGAGCTGCCGCTGCAGCGACGACAGCAGATCCCACTGTGCGCTCGCCGGGCCATCGAGCCGCACGGTCGGCACGCGCGACTCCTGCCGTGCGGCGGCATGAGCGACGGCGGCCAATGCGGTGGAGCGCCCGCTGCCCGGCGCACCCGCGACGAGCAGGTGGCCCTCACGCGGCGACCACGAGAGGACGCCGTGTCGCTGGCGTTCCGGTTCGTCGACCAGCCCCAGCTCGAACGCACCGGGCTCGAGCCGAGCGGATGCCGCGGCCTGATCGAGTGCCGGCAGTGACACGACGCTCGGGAGTGGGCCCACCCACGGTCGACGAGCCGCCTGCTGGCCGACGCGGGTGCGGCGCAGGTGCTCGAGCGATCTCGCGTCGAGCCTGGCCGAATGGAATGCGATCGGCATTCCGTCGCCGACGTCGATGACGCCGCGCCCCGGCAGGTCGGCCCGGATGGACGCCGCGTCCTCGGTGCCGACGACGGCGATGCTGTCGGCGCGTTGCATCACCCTCAGCGACACTCGGATCGGACAGTTGGCGGTGACCTGCTCGCGCACGACGCCGTTCGGTCGCTGCGAGGCGAGGATCAGGTGCACGCCGAGCGATCGACCTCTGGCCGCGATGTCGGCGATGACGGCACCGAGGTCGGGGAATTGCTCGATCATCGCCTGGAACTCGTCGATCACGATGATGAGGCGTGCGAGCTCGACGTCGTCGGCGAGTTCGACGATGTCGCGGACACGCTCGGCGCGGAGCACCGTCTCGCGGTGACGCAGTTCTGCACGCAGGCTCGACACCGCACGCTCGGCCTCCGCGGCATCGAGGTCGGTCACGATCCCGGTGACATGGGGCAGGCCTCGGATGGGCTCGAACGCCGATCCGCCCTTGAAGTCGACGAGGAGGAAGGCGACTCGGCTGGGCGGGTGGCATCGCGCGAGCGCGGCGAGCCACGCGAGCAGGAATTCGCTCTTCCCGCTTCCGGTGGTGCCGGCCACGATCGCGTGCGGTCCACCGCCGACGAGATCGATCTCGAGTGCACCGCCGTCGTGCACTCCGACGGCGACCCGCAGCGAAGCTCGCGATCGCCGATCGGTTCCGGGCTGCTCGAGCTCGTCGAGATCCAGCTGCGCCGGCAGGGCCACAGCCCCGCCGAAGCCGTCGCGCACGGCAGCGGCGTGCATTCGAGCTGCCCACGCCGACGCTTCGGATGCACCGAAGAGCTCAGGCACCAGCACGGCGCCACTGGTCTGACCTGCCAGCGGGTCGGCCACCGCACGGCCGTGGCTCTCGACGGTGAGGATCGTGCCAAGGCCCGACGGCAACCGGGCGGATGATTCGGCCACCGCGATCGTCGCAGTGGCAACGCCGGATCGCACCGACCTGTGACTGCGCGGGGTCGGGCCGAACTCGTCGTCGGGAGCGCCACCGACCTCGGTGAGGCGCACCTCATGGGCGCCGCCGCCGCAACGGTGCGGCAGCGCCTCCGCCCAGACCCACTCAGCATCCGAGGGAAATGAGAGCTCGACGGCACCGGGCCGACAACGATGCGCGAGTTGCACCACCAGCGCACGCGCTGCCGCCCGCGCAAGCGGGAGCGGCCCGACGATCCCGATCCCGAGCTCGACCGCGGCGATCACCGGCGCACCGTCGAGGCGTGCCGCCTGCTCGAGCACGGCACGATCGTCGGCATCGACGGGTGTGCCGTCGACCCTCAGGCCACTCGCCACCGCCCCGCGGCCGACGACCACCGAGCCCGGCGCGTCGTCGCGCCAGTCGGGTGCGACCGACGTCGTCGCGAGGTGCCTGGCCGACGGCGCTCGCCGCCACGCGACACCGCGAAGCGCCGCGTGCCGTCCTGCGATCTCAGCTCGAACCGACTCGAGTTGCTCGGCGCGCGCAGCCGTGCCGCGGCGACGTGCCCGTCGTGCCTGCCGTCGAGCGTCGAACACCGACGCGACGGCGACCAGCGGGCCGAGCGCGGCGAATGCGAGCGTGAACGCCGATCCGGTCACGGCGAAGAGTACGACCGCGCCCGCGATCGGAGCAATGGTGGCGAGCACCGGGAACCCCGCCGACGCCGGCTCGGGCGGATGCGGCGGCAGGGTGATCGGCAGCGAGGCCGCCTCGATGCCGACGGGTTCGGATCGGTTCATTCCCCCATCCGAGCACTGTGCGGTTCACGCGCGGCGCGGTAGACGCGAGAGGTGGGCCGGCCGCGGCATCCGCCCGATTGTGGAGGACGAGATCACAGGCCCGTCGAAGCGCCCCCACATGACCGTGTCACTCGACGGCGAAGAACTGCTCGGCGAGCTCGACCCGGCTGCCGCGCGGTACGAGGTAGCGGCGTCCGGGTTCGCACCGCAGCGCACCGTCATCGGGCCGCCGCACGACGGTGCCGTTCGCTGAGAAGCGATCTGCGATCCACAGCACGCCGTCGTGCTCGCCGAATTCGAGGTGGGTCTTCGAGACCGAGAGGGAACGATCGGCGATCTGCACGAGCTGGTCGAACGACTCTCCGGGCTGCGGGAGCGGCCTGCGCCCGATCAGTCCCGTGCCGAACACCGTGCGCACTTCGCCTGTACTGAACGTGAGCACGAACCGTGGGGTCGTGTGCGGGCGCGCCGGGGCATCCGCCGATCGATCGCCGACTGCCGACGCGGATCCCGTCGGCGCGAGCGACGCCGACCGGAACCCGTCGACCGGGATGCTGATCACGCCGCTGTTCCGATGCGCGGGACGTTCGAGGGCGGTCGTGTCGCCCGGGCGCGGGTCGAATCGACGCCTCGACTCGGGGGTGGCGCTCGTCGAGCTGCCGCAGTCGCCGCAGAACATCGCACCCTCGGGCAACGGTGCACCGCAGATCCGACATTTCACGGCCTCACCCCTCTCCGGCTGACAGCGTACCCGGACAGGGACGCGAGCGAGATCGCCGCGACCAGGCGCTCGCGACGGGTGCGCGGCGCGGCGAGCCGGTCGGCCAGTTCGTCGACGCGCTCCCAGACCAGTTCGTCGTCGCCGTCGGTCGGCTCGTCGGGTGCGAACACGGCACGGTCGACGACGGCGGCGAGCACGAGCGGGGCGAGGCCGCCGACGGTGGCAGCCTGTTCAGCTCGGGTCGCGTTCGTGCGGATCGGATAGCCGTAGTCGGCTGCGGTATCGGCGAACTCCTGCCATCCGCCCTCGATCCGTTCGACCGCGGTCGGGGCCTTCCGTCGAAGCCGGCGACGCCTGAGCTTCGCGACGACGATCGCGAGGAACGGGCTCACGAGCACGCCGAGGGCCAGCACGACGACCCCCGCCACGGCGAGCGTGCCGAGGAGCACCGCCACCCACGGCTCGATACCGTCGTCGCGGTCCTCGAGAACGAGCTCTGGATCACGCTCGAGATCATCGACCGCAGTGCGCTCGGGGGGCGGCGGCAGGGCGGACTGCGGCCGGGAGACGACGGTCGGCTGGTCGGGCACGCGTTCGGGTACCTCGCGAAGCTCGGGGTTGGGATCGATCGAGACCCACTCGCCGTCGGCGGTCTGCACCTCGATCCACGCCTGGAGGTCTTCGCTCACGAAGATGGTGGTGCCTTCGGCGGCCTCGGGGCGTGCATCGGCGGGACCGGGAAGGTACCCGACCACGACCCGGGCCGGGAAGCCGATGCGCCGCGCCATCAGCGCCGCTGCGACGGCGTACTGCTCGCCATCGCCGATGATCGGCCGAGACGTGGCGAGTTCCTCGAGCCGATCGAGGGCGTGACCCGACCGGCTCAGTTGCTCGCCCTCCTGGCCGTGGCTCACATAGCCGTGCTCACGGAAGCCGGCGATCAGGAGTGCCAGGCGTTCCCCCTGCTCGGCCGAGGCGGGCGCCCACTCGTCGAGAAGGCGGGCCAGCTCCTCGGGAAGCTCGGGTGCTGTGGGGAGCACGCTCGTTCCCGGCCGGAGCTCGGGAATGCGCGCGGGTTCGACGAGCACGACGGATGCCGCGGTGTAGCCATCACCGGCCGCGAGCCCTGCCCGCACGGCACCCGTGCCCGTCGTGTCGTTGTAGAAGAAGCTGTCGGCGAGCTGCTCCGCCCGCGGCCCGTCGAACGAGATGCGTTCGAGCCGGCCGATGCCCGGAACCCAGACGTCGGAGTAGCCCAGCACACGCACCTCGATGTCGACGTGCGCACCCTCCGCGTCAGACTGGTCGAGGCGGTAGGGCACTCGCGTGAACCGGCCCGACTGGGCGTTCCCGTCGCTTCCACCGACCGAGTAGACGATGCCGTCGTACGTGTCGAGCGTCGCGATCCTGATCCCGGCCCCTGCCGGCAGGCCCGTCACCTCGAGCATCTCCGTCTGCGCGACGTCAGGGTCGAACGCGGCCCGGAAGCCGGCCAGTGGGCTCCGCTGCGACTGCGGCTCGAACGGCGGTTGAAGCTCAGCGCGCACGACACTGCGTGCCGGTACCGGAAGGGCGACGGATGCCGCAGTCGCCCCCACCAGCGCGACCGCGACGAGCGCCGACGCGCCGAGCACGCGCCGGGCGTCGGCGAGCGCCGTCTCGACGGGACGGCCGCTCGTGATCGCGCGGCGCTTCGCGATGCCGACGCGCACGAGCCAGGCCACGGACGTGATGAGGAAGACGAGTCCGGTCTCGACCGCGAGGGCCGAGTGCACGACCCCGAGCGCGATCCCGGCGACGAGCAGTACAGCCGGCGGGATGACGGCGGCCGCGGGCCGACGGCTGCGGAGCGCGATCGTGACCGCGCACGTCGCGGCGATCAGCCCGAGCAGGAACGGCGGCACGAGCAGTGCCTGGTAGGAGCCGACCGGCACCGCGATGGTGACGAGTTGCTTCCACGAGAGGGCCGCGGCCGCGAGGAGTTCCACCACGCCCTGCGGGGTCGGCAGCACACCTCCGAGCGCGCGCCCGGGCACCGCGGCGGGCACGCCGAGCACGAGGTAGGCGCCGAAGACGGCGGTGACGACGGCCCACGCAGGCCACCGGCGCCGCGCCCCGACGACGGCGATCGCCGTTCCGGCGGCGATCGCGACACCGGCGGCGACCAGGAATGCGGGGCTCTCGTAGATCGGCCACCACGGGATCATGGCGGAGCCGAGCAGGGCGACGAGGAGCACGATGCTGATCGCCGTCGGCCAGAACCGCTTGGCGCCCGCTGCACGTCGGTCGGCGCTCATGTCAGCGATGCCGATCTCGCGAGCATCGCACGGAGGTCGTCGAGGAAGCCGACGTCGAACACGGTCAGGCCCGCGACGGTGCGCGCGGTGGCCTCACCCTCTGGCGAGCACCGCACCGCGATCACCTCGATCCCTGCCGGAAGCCGCGATGCGGCGGCACGCAACGGCGCAACTCCCCTGGCGCTGCCGGTCACGAGGAAGACGAGCGACACGCCCGGCAGTCCCTCGGCGGCAGCACGGGCGACATCCGGAAGCATGAGTGCCTGCTCCTCGCGCTCGACGACGCAGAGGGCATCGAGCAGGCGGTCGCGTGACACCGTCGGCAGCTCGCGCATGGCACTGCGCCGCCCCGCGCCCGCTCCGATTCGACCCGACACCACGAACGAGACCGTTCGCGCGTCGCGGATGGCTCGCGCGCCGACGGACGCCGCGGCGCTGACCGCGAGCTCGAACTCGGCCTCGTCGGCGTACGCGCCGGGATCGAGGTCGAGCAGCACCATGAGCCGGCTGCGCCTGGTCTCCTCGAACTGGCGGACCATGAAGGTGCCCGTCTTCGCGGAGCTCTTCCAGTGGATGAATCGACGGTCGTCGCCCGGCACGTACTCGCGAAGCGCATGGAACGAGATGTCACTCGCCGTGAGGTCGCGGGTCGGCGACCCCTCCAAGTCGCGGATGATGCCCGTGCTGAGCGCGGCGATCGGCACCGTGCGCGGGTGCACGTGCAGCTGGACGGCCTGCGACCACACGATCTCGCGCCGCATCAGCCCGACGGGGTCGGCGCGCACGGTACGAGCGGGCCCGACCGTGACGATCCCCCGGCGTTCGGTGGGAACGCGGAACAGCTCGTCGACGGCCCCGCCCCGCGGAAGGCCGGGCAGCACCCGCTCGACGACGCGAGCACCGACCGGAACCTCGAGTTGCACGCCGCCGAGCCGACGGCGTCCCGGGTTGGCGGCGGTGAGGCGGGCCTCGGCAGGCTCGCCCACCACCACTCGAGGAGTGGGCAGTGCGAGTTCGATCGTCGATGCGCCCCGGCCGATGAGCCAGACGGATGCCGCGGCCGCAAGCAGTGCGAGTCCCCACCCGATCGCGATGAACTCGATCCAGCCCCAGGTGTAGCCCACGACGAGCGACACGATCGCGCCCCCGAGCACCGCCCAGCCGAGCGGTGTCACGACACCCTGCACGGCTCGCGCCCATCCGGCGGCGATCTCCACCGCCTGCTGCGTCCATCCGACCACACGCCCGATGACGACCGCCAGGAGTCCTTCCTTCTTGGCCTCCTCGGGGATCGTCGTGCGCGTTCGGGCGAGGGTCACACGGCCTGCCTGGAGGATGGGGGCGGCGTCTCGATGAGCACCTGGGCGATCATGTTCGATGCGGTCACGCCGTCGAACTCGGCTTCCGCGTCGAGGATGAGGCGGTGCGCGAGCACCGGCTCGGCCAGCGCCTTGACGTCGTCGGGCACCACGTAGTGTCGGCCCCGGCCCGCCGCGTGCGTCTTCGCGGCCCGGATCAGGGCGAGCGCGCCGCGCACGCTCACGCCGAGGCGCACCTCGCGGGCGGTTCGCGTCGCATCGACGAGTCGCGACACGTAGTCGTGAATCGTCGGGTCGACGTAGACGGTACGCGCCGACGCGGCCATCTCGACGATCTCGCCGGCGTCGAGCTGCGCCTCGACCAGCTGGTCGTGTGCGCGCTGGTCGGCCCCCTCGAGGATGCGGATCGTCGAGGCGTGATCGGGATACCCGATCGACGAGCGCATCAGGAATCGGTCGAGCTGCGCCTCGGGCAGTCGATAGGTTCCGGCCTGCTCGACCGGGTTCTGCGTCGCGATGACCATGAACGGATGCCCCACCGGATGGGTCCGGCCGTCGACGGTGATCTGACCCTCCTCCATGACCTCGAGCAGTGCCGACTGCGTCTTCGGGCTCGCCCGGTTGATCTCATCGGCGAGCACGATGTTCGCGAACACCGGCCCGGGATGGAACTCGAACGTCCCGGTGCGCTGGTCGTAGACCGTGACGCCGGTGATGTCGCCCGGGAGGAGATCGGGGGTGAACTGCACGCGATTGCTCGTTCCGGCGACCGACTGCGCCATCGCCCGCGCGAGCGAGGTCTTGCCGGTGCCGGGCACGTCGTCGAGCAGGAGGTGACCCTCGCTGAGGAACGCCGTGAACGCGAGCCGCACGACACGGTTCTTGCCGAGCAGCACCTCCTCGACCGCGCCGACGAGTCGGTCGAGGTTCGCCGCGAAGCGCGTTGCCTCCTCGGGGGTCATCGTCATGTCTGCTCCTCGTTCATCGATTCCAATAGCGGGCGGTCACGCCTGCGACCTCAACATCCAACCAGACCCGGTCATTCGGCTTCGCCGAGGGGATCTGGCACGTCGTCGCCGACTGGGCGGCGTGGCCATTGTCGTTGCCGTCGAGCCCGCACGTGAAGGTCGCCGGGAGTCCCGAGTTGGCAGGCGCCGCGGTCCACGACCACGTCGTAGCGCCGTCCCAGACCCGGCTCGGTAGGGCGAAGGTCAGCGACGGCTGCGCATCCGAAGGGAACACCGCCGACCACGGCCCGCAACTGCCCCAGATCGAGCACTCCCGCACCTGGAAGCGCGCCGATTCGCCGAACGGGCGGTTGAGGAGGCTGCGCAACCATCCCGACCCGCGGAATCCGGACGGCTCGCCGATCTGCACGCCGTTCGAATCCACCGCGATGATCTGCAGTCGGGGTCCGGCGTCGACGCCGTCGATGTACCGGTCCCACGTCTCGGCGTTCATCCAGTCCATCCGGCTGCGCACGTCGGCGATCTGCCCCGGCGCGGGTCTCACGACGACCCCCGCGACCTCGGTGTTGACGCACGCCGAGCGGTTGAATCCCCAGACGACGAAGGAGTACCTCGTCGATTCGGTGGCAGTGCCGGCGAACGTCACACTCGAGGCGTCCGGCCCCACCCGCACCACCTCGGCGACCGTGCCGCCGGTCGCGGGAGTGACCACGGCTCCGGGAGCCGGAGCGGTGACCGAACACGCCTGGGGTCCGGTGGGCACAGACGCCTGACCGTCGGCGAGTCGTTGCACGAAGTAGCCGGCGATCGCATCGCCGTTGCCATCGAAGGGCGACCACGTGACGGTGACCTTGCCCTCGGTCGCATCGCCCACGACATCGATCGCGCCGGCGATCGGTGGGCCGAACGGCATGCCGGTACCGCCGGCCTCCGTCCACGCGGCGAGCGCAGGGTACGCCTGGTTGCGCGCGCTGACGGTGAACGGCACCTGACTGCCGTTGGCGAGCCCGAGCCACTCGGTGGCGCAGACGCCCGGACTGCACGCGCCCGCGGCATCCACCTCGCGAGAGACGCCCTCGACGGTGACGACGTACGACTCGACCGCGCTGCCCGCACCCGTGCCGACCGGCGCCCATTGGATGCGGAGGCCGCCGTCGAGCGGCAGCGCCCCGAGGCCCTGCGGCGCCGGCGGGATGACGTCGGACCAGATCGGGCCCGGCGCCTCGACCGGATCGGACAGCCCGATCGAGTTGCGGGCCTGTACACGCACGTGCACTGCGTTCGCCTGGCCATTGCCCGGTGTCGGCACGGTGCACGTCGTCGCGGCGCAGGTCGAGGTGCCGACGACCTCGCCGCTCGCGGCGGCGAGCGAGATCTCGTAGCCCGTGATCGGCGAGTTGTTGAATGCCCCCGCTCCGAACACGACATCGAGCGTGCCGTCGCCGAAGCCCGTCACCTGTGCCCCGGTCACGGGGTCGGGGCGATCCTGCACCGAGATGGTCACCGTGCCCCACGCGTACCTGCTCGGGTCATCGGTGGCGTCGGCGACCTGGTACTGCAGCGTCGTGTTGACGGGCGCGGCGGACTCGTCGACCGTGACCGTGAGCGTGGACCGGTCCGCGCTCGGCTCGATCGAGACGCCGGCGGGCAGGCTGTCGCCGAGACCGCGCACGCCGACCACCCGCAGCGGCGTCCCGGGGAACGGGTTGGTCGCGCCGTCGTTCGCGAGCACGTCGATCGTGGTGGTGCGCCCGCGTGCGGCGACAGCGGTGTCGGCGGCCGGCTGCGCGAGCGGCCTCGTCGAGGGCACCACGCGCAACTCGATCCGGCCCGGAGCGCCGTCGCCCGAGGCATCCGCCACCGCGATCGAGACCGCCTGTCGAGTGCCGCTGGGCGTCGAATCCGACGAGGTGACGGTCAGCTCGTCACCGTCGAGCGAGAGCCCGAAGCCCTCGGGCTCGGGCGCGAGCACGCGGAACTCGAGTTCGTCGACGGCGTCGGGATACGGGTAGTTGGTCAGCTTGACGAGGTCGATGGACTTCGTCTGTCCGGGCTCGAAGTCGATCACCCCACCCCTGAATGCGGGCGGTTGGTCCTCGGTCGGCCGGACCTCGATCGGGATGACGATCGTGCCGGTGCGACCCGTCGGATCGGCGGCAGACTCACCGTCGGTCACCGTGAACGAGAGCGAGGCGAGCCCGAAGTACCCCGGTTCGCTGCGGAACCGCAAGGTGTCGGCATCGACGACGAGCGCGCTGCCGTCGCTGTGCGATGCGTGCACCGTCGCGGCATCCGTGATGCGCACCGGGCGACCGGATGCCGCGATGACATGGTCCTCGAGGTCGAGCACGACTTCATCGCCACTGCGCACGCTCACCCTCGGCGCGTCACGACGCAGTTGCGGGAGGGCGTCGTCACGCCCAGGCACCCAGATGAACGCGTGTGCCGTGAGGTCGGGATCGTCGGGGTGGCTCACCGAGAACGGGACGATCCTGCGCTGGTCTTCGACTTCGATGCGGATGCTGCCGTCACTGCGCACCTCCGCGCCGCGGTCGTAGCCCGCGACGAGGCCGACGGTGGCGTCGGCGACGTCCGCATCGGCGATGAACACGTGTTCGAGCACGTCCACGTCGACGACGTCGTCGTGGAGGATGTCGCTGAGGCTCAGCACGGTGTCTGCGGCCTCGGGACGAGCGAGTGGTGCGTCGTTCCGCGCCTCCACCCTGAGGAACGTCGACGCCTCGCCGAGGTGCTCGTTCTCGACCGTGTACACGAACCCGTGATCGCGCTCGCCCTCGGGCACCCGCACCTCGATCGTGTCGCCGACGACGGTCGCGACGGCCGTCGCCTCGGTCGGCTCGACCGATCGCAGCGCGAGCGCGCCGCCGTCGGGGTCGGAGTCGTTCTCGAGCACGCGTACCGAGATCGTGCGCCCCGGCCGCACCGTCACCGCGTCCTCCACCGCGATCGGGAGGCGGGCGCCTTCGAGGCGTGGGGCGATGCCCACGCGGATCGATCCGTTCGCCTGCGCACCGAGTGCATCGACGACCGAGTATTGGAAGGTGTCGGTTCCGGCGGAGTACTCGGCGGCCTCGTACTCGAGCCAGTCACCGCCCTGCTCCACGACGGCGCCGCGATCGGGCGTGGACACCTGGCCGAGCAGTTGCACGGAGTCGCCGTCGGGGTCGGTGCCCGCCAGCGGGATCGGGATGCGCACCGACTCGCCGGCCACCACGCGAGCGGTCACCGTCTCGGGCACCGGCGCGGCGTTCGTCTCCTGGTCGGCTGCGCGCACCGAGATGGCCACGGTGGCGGTCGCGAACTGCCCGCCCGCGTCGATGCGATAGACCGCTTCGAACTCTCCGGGCTCGTCGGGCGCGAAGTAGCGCAGTCGGTCGCCTGCGGCGAACAGCAGCCCGCCGGCCGGTTGCTCGACGAGGTCGGGCGCCAGCGTGAACGGAAGCGCGTCGGGATGCTCGTCGTTGTCGAGCACGGCGATGTCGACGACGTCGCCCGTTCGTGCCGAGATGGTGTCGGGGGCGGCGACCGGGGGCTGGGTGCGCCCCGGGACGGGCACCTCGACGACCGTCACCTCGCCCTCAGCCTCTGCGAGACCGTTCGTGACCCGGTACCCGAACGTCGTCGACCCGGTCGCGAGCGGACCGGCAAGGGTCACCCGCAGGATCCGATGGTCGACGATCTCGACACGGACTCCCTCCGCTTCCGCCGTTTCGGTGAGCCCGGTCACGATCAGCACGCCGCCGGTCGGGTCGATGTCAGTGGCGAGCACGTCGACCTCGACAGGCTGCTGCACGTGCAGGAACGCGGTGTGCGGCACCGTGATCGGGGTCGTGTCGCGATCCGGTGGCGCCGACACGTCGACGCGCACGATGCCCGTCGCCGTGTCGACACCGTCGGTCACGGAGTACTCGAGGTAATGCGTGCGCACCGCGGCGCTCGTGAATCGGAAGCTGCCGCCGTCGAAGTCGGGGGTCAGCGTCGCCTCGGGCTTCGCGGGCACGGCGCTCAGCCGCACCGATCCCGAACCGCCTCGGACGTGTCGCAGCGGGTCGATGCGGATCTCCTCGCCGGCGGTCGCGAGCGCCACGAACGGCTCAGCCACCAACTCGACGTCACCCGGCGCGCGCACGCCGACCGAGAGCAGCCCCGACGACACGTCGCGCCCGTCGGAGACGAGCAGCGACACGTGGCGATCGGGCCCCGCTCCCCCACCCTCGTCGAAGACGACGACACCCTCGGCGGTCGACGAGATCACGTCGGGCGCCGCGACATTCGCCTCGAGCAGGAAGAACGGGTCGCCGTCGGGGTCGACCCAGTCGCCGAGCACGGGTGTGGTCACCCTGCCACCGCTCTCGACGACGGCCCGGTTCTCGCGCTGCTGCACGGGCGGGGCGTTCTCGTCGTCGTCGCGAACGGTCACGTTCACGTTCGCATGCGCGGTGTTGCCGTGACCGTCGCCGACGGCGTAGCCGAATGAGATCGAGCCGGATGCCGCGTCGGGCAGTGTGAGCTGCAACTGCTGGTTGTTCGCGACCCGGTCGAGTCGCACCCCATCGGGAAGCGCCCCGTCGACGCCGTCGACGACGAGCACGTCGCCGTTGGCGTCGTAGTCGTTGAGCAGCACGGGCAGGAGCGTCGATCGCCCGGGGCGAGCGCCGAAGTCGTCGCCCTCGGCGACCGGCGGCACCTGGCTCTTCTCGATCGTCGGCGCCGCGTCGGGGTCGTTCAGTTCGACGGTCTCGTCGTCGCGTTCGTCGGCGAGCAGGTCGAGCCAGTTGTTGATGAGCCCGTAGTCGTCCGAGGCCGCCCAGGTGGCGCCGCGGCTCCGTTCGTTCAGCACGAGCGTGTCGCCGTTGGCGAGGAACTCGAGGTCGCCGGTTCGAGTCGCGCCCTCGAGGGGAATGAGTCGTTCGCCGGCGTCGCCGGAGCACGAACTCCACGCCTCGCCGCTCGCCCATGCCGCGTGCAGGCATCCCTGGTGGCGTACCGGCGCGGCGGGGGCGCCGGCCACGTCAGCGACGAGCACTTCGGGTTCGCCGCCGTCGAGGTCGACGGTGAGGACGCCGTGCCGCGAGGCGATCGCCACCGAATCACCCGTCGCGGCCGGTTCCTGCACTACGGCTGAATCGGACGGCTCGAGGACATCGGAGAGGTCGACCTCGCGGCCGTCGAGCCGGAGCGCGCGCGCTGCGACGTCGAGCACCGCCCACCGGCCGCCGACCGATGAGATCTGCACGTCGGGTTCGCCGGTCTTCGGGGCGAGCTGCCATCTCGCGGCGACCGTCTCGGCCTCTGCGGCGTCGACCTTGGCCACCACGCCGGTCGAAGGCGTGTACGCGAACATCACGCCATCGGGGTCGACGCTCGTGACCGCGCCCGAGCCGAAGGTGAGGGTCGGCTCCGACTGGGCGTCGAAGTCGGCGAACCCGCTGACGGGAACCGACCACACCTCGCCGTCGGCGGCGACGATGACGCGTGATCCGGCCAGCGCGACGGAATCCGTCTCGGGTGGCACGGCGACGGTCTCGCCGACGGTGGAGGTCGTCGGATCGACGATGCCCACGCTCGCCCGGTCGCGGTCGAACACGAGGACGGTGGAGCCCTGCTGCACGATGTCGGCCGACGATCCTCCGGCCTCGACGATGGAGTTCAGTTCGAGCACCGCCGCGTTCGCCCGGCCCACCGACTCGAGCTGCTCGTTCACGACCCAGACGGCGGCGTCGCCGAGGTCGACGCGCTGAGCCGCATATCCTCCGGATGCCACGGCCACGCCCACCACGAGGGCGACCACACCGGCGACGGCGCCCACCGTCGCCAGCACCGATCGGCGGCCCTCGAGCCTGGGAAGCCGCATCACGGCACCCCGACCTCTACGTCGATGCACCGCGCGGCACTCGCGAGGCCCGACTTGCCGTCACGGGTCACCGTGACGGTGGCGCACACCCGGTCGCCGTCCTCGGCGCTGACATCGAGGAACGCGTCGTGCTGCATGGGCCGGGGTTCACCGTCGACCGTCACCACGTACGCATCGCCGCCCTGGAGGCCGGGGTCGGCCCAGGTGAACGTGATTGCGGTGCCATCGACCGTGGCCTGCACATCGGACACGATGGGGATCGACCGCGCGCCCTGCACGAACATGAACACGCCCACGCCGACGAGGGCGACGAGGAGCGCGGCCGCGGCCGAGATGCCCCACGCGAGGCGCTTGGCCGTCGGCGGCGCCGTGCGCGACCGACCGGTGCTCGCCTCGTGCTGCCTGGAATCGACCCCGAGCACCGTGCCCGAACTGTGCTGCATCGTGCGACGGCTCCTGCGACGCCCGGCGCGCGCCGCGCGCCCGCCGCCCGTCGCCTGCGGGGCGCTGATGCGGGTGCGCTCGTCGACGTCGATGGCCGTGGCGAGAGCCCAGTCGTCCATCGCGACTTCGAGCGGCGTCTGCGCCAGCCCGAGCTGTTCCTCGACCGCCTGCAGGTCGCGGATGAATTCGAGCGCGCTCGCCTGGCGATCGACCGGCCGCCGCGACATCGCGCGCGCGAGCACGCGCTCGAGGCTCTGCGGCACGTCGACACGCCCGGTGGGCGGCGGCTTGGCCTTCTCGATGCGTGTCATCAGCGCGATCGAGGCGTTGTCGCCGTGGGGCACCTCGAAGGGGCTACGGCCCGCGATGAGCGAGTACACGGTCGCTCCGAGCGACCAGACCTCGCTCGCGACCGTGCCCGAGACGTCGTCGCGCAGCACCTCGGGTGCCGACCACGGGATGGAGAGGCCGATGGCGTCAGTGGTCTCGGCCTCGCCGAGCGTGGCGGCGATCCCGAAATCGGAGAGCACCGGATGCCCGTAGGCGGTGGTGAGGATGTTCGAGGGCTTGATGTCTCGATGCAGCACACCCTGACGATGAGCGGTCTCGACCGCGCTCGCGATGCGCACGCCCGTCGAGAGCACCTCGGCGAGGGGCAGCTGCACGGCACGGTACCGCTGGCCCAGCGTGGACGAGCAGTACTCCATGACGAGGTAGGGACGACCGTCGGCGGCGACGCTCGCCTGGTAGACGGTGAGGATCGACGGATGCGACGAGAGCTGGGCCATGAGGTTCGCCTCGGCCTGGAACATCTGACGCAGCTGGTCGTTCACCACCTCGGCCAGCAGCACCTTCACCGCGACGAGGCGTCGCGGCATGTTCTGCTCGTAGAGGAACACGTCGGCGAAGCCGCCCGAGCCGAGCACGCGGATGAACGCGAAGCCGGGCAGGTTCGGCGGGGTGGACGGCAGACGCCTCGACACGATCCTCCCAGCGCTCCGACACTCGCGCCCCGGCAGCCCGGCGGCGCCCGGTGCCCCCATTGTAGATTGGCCGCGGATGCCGCGGCGAAGCCTGTGCAGAGCGTGCCGGGCCGCGGCATCCGCAGGTCATCGAGCCGGCTCAGCAGTTCGTCAGCCGACGTCGCTGTCGGGGCTCCGTTCGCGATGCGCGCCCGCCGGCCGGTCGACCTTCAGCACGTCGACCACGACGACCGTCACGTTGTCGCGACCGCCATTGCCGAGCGCGGCGTCGACGAGCTGACGCGCCGCGGCATCGGCCTTGCGGTTCGCCATCAGGAAGTGCCGGATGCCGTAGGCGGTGAGCTCCTTCGTGAGCCCGTCGGAGCAGATGAGCAGGCGCATGCCCTCTTCGATCGCAATGGCGCGGTAGTCGGGGATCGGCGCTTCGTGGAAGCCGACCGCACGCGTGATGACGTTCGAGTGCGGATGGGTATCGGCCTCTTCGCGCGTGATCTGGCCCGCGTCGACGAGCTCCTGCACGATGGAGTGATCGACGGTG
>DASSBT010000053.1:0-2468 GCA_035698465.1 Agromyces sp.
CGCGCTGTGGAAGACTGGCCGCATGCCAGAGCAGCCTGAGAACGACGCAGCCCCGACTCCGTCGACACCGTCGACCCCGCCTGCCGCGGAGACGAACCCCTACGGCGGGGCCGCGGCATCCGGCGGACCGAAACGGGTGCGCACGCGTCACTTCCAGAACGCCAAGCGCGAGGGCATCAAGATCACCGGGCTCACGAGCTACGACCAGCTCACGGCGCGCATCTTCGACGAGGCCGGCATCGACTTCCTGCTCGTCGGCGACTCGGCCGGTAACACCGTGTTCGGGTACGACACGACCCTTCCGGTCACGATCGACGAACTGATCCCCCTCACTCGGGCGGTCGCCGGCGCCGTCACGCGCGCATTCGTGGTGGCCGACATGCCCTTCGGCTCCTACGAGAACGGCCCAGAAGAAGCGCTGCACACCGCGGTGCGGTTCATGAAGGAGACGGGAGCACACGCCGTGAAGCTCGAGGGCGGCGTGCGCAGCACCAAGCAGATCAAGCGCATCGTCGGCGCCGGCATCCCGGTGATGGGCCACATCGGCTTCACGCCGCAGAGCGAGCACGGCCTCGGCGGCCACGTGATTCAGGGGCGCGGTGAGGGCGTCAAGCAGCTCCTCGCCGACGCGAGGGCGGTGCAGGATGCCGGTGCGTTCGCGGTCGTGCTCGAGATGGTGCCTGCGGATGCCGCACGTCAGGTGACTGAGCTCCTCGAGATTCCCACCATCAGCGTCGGCGCCGGCCCGCACACCGACGGCCAGTTGCTCGTCTGGACCGACTGGGCCGGGCTCACGATCGGCCGCGTTCCGAAGTTCGTGAAGCAGTACGCGAACCTCGCAGGAGTCCTGAGCGAGGCGGCCAGGGAGTGGCGCACCGATGTGGAGTCGGGTGCGTACCCGAACTCGGAGCACAGCTACGGGTAGGCCGACCTCGTTCGCCGCGTGTGTCCGTTGACGCGTGGCGTTGCCATTCCAGTGGCAACCCCGCGCGCCAACGGAAACGTAGGGCGGGCAGCGCCGCCGTCCACGATGGGTTCAGCGAGCCGAGTGCTCAGTCTTCTGCGGCCTCTTCCTCGGCCCACTTCGCGCTGTTCTCGCGCAGGATCTCGAGGGCTCGCTCGGCCTCGGCATGCGTCTCGAACGGACCGACCCGATCGACCGACGGCGACTCGTAGCCCTGCTCGACCTCGCCGGTCTTCAGGTTGTACCAGAACATGTGCTCGACATCCTCGGCCATAGGCTGATCCTATGCCCAAGAACGCCGCCGGCCACCTGGTGCCCGGCCGCCTGTCGCCGACGCGACGCGTGCCCGCCGGCATCGCCAGGCCCGAGTACGTGGGTCGCCCGGCGCCGGCGCAGAACCTCGATGGCGACCGGTACACCCCCGACGAGGTCGAACGCATCCGCGCCGCGGGCCGCATCGCGGCGGGCGCGATCGACGCCGCGGCATCCGCCATCGTCCCGGGCATCACGACCGACGAACTCGATCGCATCGTGCACGAGTACGTCACCGCATCCGGCGCCTACCCCTCGACGCTCGGCTATCGCGGCTATCCGAAGTCGTCGTGCACCTCAGTGAACGAGGTCATCTGCCACGGCATCCCCGACGACACCGTGCTCGAGGACGGCGACCTCGTGAACATCGACGTCACCGCGTTCCTCGACGGATACCACGGCGACCTCAATCACACGTTCGCCGTCGGAAACGCGGGCGAAGCGGCGACCCTGCTGATCGAGCGCACGCGTGAGGCGCTCGCACGCGGCATCCGTGCGGTCGCTCCCGGTCGCCAGGTGAACGTGATCGGCCGCGCGATCGAGGCATACGCGAAACGCTTCGGGTATGGCGTGGTGCGCGAGTACACAGGGCACGGCGTCGGTCGCGCCTTCCACACGGGCTTGGTCATCCCCCACTACGACGCTCCCGAGTTCGACACCGTCATGGAGCCCGGCATGGTGTTCACGATCGAGCCCATGCTCACGCTCGGCGGCATCGAATGGGACGTCTGGGACGATGACTGGACCGTCGTCACCCGCGACCGGTCGCTCACGGCGCAGTTCGAACACACCCTCGTCGTGACCGAACGGGGCGCCGACATCCTCACGCTTCCCTGAATGCGACCCGTTCTTCGCGCCCATGCGCTCGCGATAGTGTGGCGCCATGGCGACTGACCACGCGATCGGCATCGACATCGGCGGCACCGGTATCAAGGGAGCGGTGGTCGATCTCGGCACCGGCGAACTCGTCAGCGAACGGCTCAAGGTGCGCACGCCCGAGGGCGGCAAGCCGAGCGACATCCTCGAGGCCACCGAAGAGCTGCTGAGCGGAATCGCCGACGAATCGTCGGATGGCCGCAAGCTCCCGCTCGGGCTCTGCTTCCCTGCCGTCGTCAAGCACGGCCGAACCCTCTCGGCGGCGAACATCTCGGACGAGTGGATCGGACTGCCCGCCGAAGAGCTCTTCGAGAAC